>JBBAUQ010000121.1:0-4596 GCA_040398125.1 Solirubrobacterales bacterium
CTTGACCGACCCGATCTTGCCCAGGTTGGGCGCAAGCTTCACACCGGGCCTCGCCGGAAGGACCTTTTTGGCCGGCTTCTTGACCAGGCCGCCGAGCGCCCCGGGCGCTTCGACCACCGGGACGCGCAACTCCAGGTTGGAGATCGTCGCCTCGGTCTGGCCATTGGATGGCCGGCCGAAGTTGGACAGCGATCCCTGTAGTGCGCTCTTGGCGTGGTCGCCGGCAAGCAACTCGAGCCTCAACCTGTGTCCCTGCTCGACCTTCCAGCCGTTGGGCTGAAGCTGGAATACCTGGAAGCCCTTGGTGGCTGCCGGGCGCCACAGCTCGCGGTTGACCAGGGTCTTCGTGGAGCCGTCCGGTGCCACGTCGACCACTCTCGCTGCGATCTGTGAGTCGGTACCGGCCTGCCTGATCTTGGCGATCACGGTCGGTGAGCCCATCACGGTGTAGCCACCTTCGGGTGCCGGCGCAAGCTCATAGCTGGCGACCCCGGGCTCTTCGGCTCCGTTCGGTGCGGCGCACGCCCCCTGGCCCGAGATCGGGTCGAAAGCCAGCGCCACGTCGCGGTCGCCACCGTCCGGCTCGACCGTCTTGACCCCGCTTCCGGACCGGTAGCGGATCTCCCCCCGGGAGATCGAAGCCCAGTTCGGTGCCGTCCGTGGCGCCGGTGTCTCAGCCCCGTTACCGGTACAGACCTGGCGGTAGGCGGTCACCTGGGACTCGGGCTTGGTGCCGGTTCCGACCAGGTAGTGATCTGCCCACCTGTTCTGGAGCTCGGTCAGGGCGTTGATCTCGGTCTCGCCATTTTGGCCGCGGGCGTGGCCGAATGACCCGAAGAAGAGCGAGATCGGGTACTTCGGGTATTTCGCCTTCACCTTGTTGTAGTACCTGGTCGCCTCCTTGCCGGGGAAGAGGTCGTCGGTGAAGCCCTGGCCGATGACCATCGGGGCCGGGGCCGTCGGCTGGGGGATGTAGAAGGAGGAGTGGTTGGTGGTGATCTCCTTCAGCATTGCCTGCGATGCCGGGTTACCGGCGTAGGGCTCGCCTTCGCTCAGCAGGTTGAACCAGCCGTTCAGGTCTCCGCTCGGCTGGGTGCCGGCCGGGGCGTAGTAGCCGTTGCTGTTCCCGTTGAAGTACAGGCCGGTCACGTAGGACTGCTTCATCACACCGAAGCGGCCAAAGTAGGTCGAGTTCTCGATGTAGTCGAGGTCGTTTCCGTTCGGAACCAGTGAGTAGGCCAGGTCGGTCCACGGAATGAAGGGCAGGGCGACCGCCAGGCGCATCGGGGTCTCGGCGATCGGGCTGGTCCACTTGGTGAAACTCCCATCGGGCAGCACCTTGCGGTCCTTGAGGGTGGCCAGGGCCATCGTCATCCCGCCGCCGTAGGAACCGCCGGAGGCGCCCACCTTGGTCGGCAGGGCGAGGCCCTGGTCAACCAGCATTCCGGACATCTCCTGGGCGTCGCGCACCTCGGCCCGGTTGTCGTTCAGCCGGACGAACCCGAGCGGCTGGCAGTCCGGGTCCGCCGCTTTGGCCCGCGCGGTCCCGCAGGACTCGTGGAAGCCGCGATTGGTCTGTGTGTAGACGGCAAAGCCCCGGTCCAGCCAGCGCTGGACTTCGTCATTGGTGAAGTCCAGCTTGCCGCCGCCGTAACCGTGGAAGACCATCATCAAGGGGTAGGGACCGTCCGAGCCGCCCTCGGCTGCCGGCGGGAAGGCGACGTTGACATCGATCGGCACGCCGTCGAAGGACTCGACGGTCGAGGGCGTCACCGGCGGGTTCCTGAAGGGGCCGCTGCCGCACCAGCGCTGACCGGCGTACTCACCGGCTTCCTGGACCTCACAGGCAACGCCGTCGGGGTTGCCGTGCTCGAGGTAGGGGTTATCGGCAAATACCGAATCGATCGAGGCGCCGGCTCCCGGTGCGAGGGCTGCAGCTCCGGCAAATGCGACCAACAGGACAGCGGAAAACTTGCGCAAGATCTCTCCCTTTTCTCCCCGCCCCTGCGGTCGGGGATCTCCTCCAAGACAACGATCAAGCTAGCAGAGACCCCACCCGGCAGCAAGAAGGGCCGGGACACTCCGGGGGGAGGACTCGAACCTCCATTACCGGGACCAAAACCCGGTGGGTTATCCAGTTACCCCACCCCGGAAGGCCTCCCCGACTCTACCGTCAGGCACAGGGTCGCCCGCGGCGGGTACCCCACGGGGTTTTCTCCCGCCGCCCCGGGTACAGTGTCGGCATGGAAATGGGAACGGGTGCCGGACCCGACCAACCGGCGAGCAAGGGCGCGATGATCTTCGTCGGAGTGCTGCTGATCCTGCTGGGCGCGGTGGCGATCGTGGTGCCGAACCTGGCCAGCCTCTTCATCACGGAGTTCATCGGCTGGATCCTGATCATCGGGTCGCTTTTCCTCTTCGGCTCGGCCTTCGCGGTCCGGTCGGCCGGGGCGGTCTTCGTCCGGATCCTCTGGGCGATCCTCTCGCTGGTCGCCGGCCTCTACCTGGTCATCAATCCAGGTGAGGGCACCGAGACGCTGACCTTGATCCTGGTGATCTACTTCCTCGCCTCCGGGATAGCCCAGCTCTTCTTCGCGGCCACCAACCGGGGCAGCCAGGGGGCCGGCTGGCTCGCGGTCAACGGCCTGCTCTCCCTGCTCCTCGGGTTGCTGATCGGGATCGATTTCCCGAGTTCGTCCGATTGGGCGATCGGCCTTCTGGTCGGGATCCAGCTGATCTTCGGGGGCTGGGTGGTGATCATGCTCGGCGCCGCGACCGGCCGCGCCGGCAGCGAGACCTAGTCAGGCCGGCGGTGCCGGAGACCTCGACAATCGCCCTGGTCCTGGCGGCAGGTCGGGGAACCCGGATGCGGTCCTCGACTCCGAAGATGCTGCATCCCCTGTGCGGGCGGCCGATGGTGCTCTGGCCGGTGATCGCCGCGACCGAGGCCGGGGTCGGCCGGGTCGTGGTCGTCACTTCGCCCGGGGCAGACCTCTCGGAAGTCCTCCCGGACTCGGTCGAAACCGTCGTCCAGGAGCAGTCCGATGGCACCGGAGGGGCCGTTCGGGCGGCCTCTGAGGAGATCAGTGATTCGGCCGAGGTACTGATCCTCTGTGGCGATGTGCCGTTGATGTCGGCCGAGGTGATCGCCGGGTTCCTCAGTGCCCACCGGGAGAGCGGTGCCGCGGCCACGGTTTTGACCACGGTGTTGGATGATCCCGGCTCCTACGGCCGGATCATCCGTGACGGGGACGGCCAGATCGAGCGGATAGTCGAGGCCAAGGTCGATGGTGACGGCACTCCGGAGGAGCTGGCCGTCAAGGAGGTCAACAGCGGGGCCTACGTCTTCGCCGGGGAGGCCCTGCTCGAAGCCCTCGCCGGGCTGGACGATGACAACGCCCAGGGCGAGCACTACCTGACCGACGCGATCGCCGGGCTCCGTTCAGCCGGACGGGAGGTCGGGGGCTGGACCGCAGATGACCCGGCAGTGAACATGGGCGTCAATGACCTGGTCCAGCTGTCGCTGGTCGAGGCCGAAGCGAGGCGACGGATAGCCGAGCGGCACATGCTCTCGGGAGTGACGGTGGTCGATCCGGGGTCGACCTGGATCGATGCCGACGTGACGATCGGCCCCGATGCCCGGATAGAGCCCGGGACCAGCCTCAAGGGCGCCACCGAGATCGGTGACGGTGCCGTAATCGGCCCGCACTCGACCGTGGTGGACAGTGGAATCGGCAGTCGCTCGATGGTGGTCCACTCATACCTGAACCTCTGTGAGGTGCTCGCCGACTGTTCGGTCGGCCCGTTCGCCTACCTGAGGCCCGGCACCGAACTATCCGACGGGGCCAAGGCCGGGACCTTCGTCGAGCTCAAGAACTCGAAGATCGGGGAGGGCGCCAAGGTCCCCCACCTCTCCTACGTCGGGGACACCGAGGTAGGCGCCGGGGCCAACCTTGGGGCCGGCACGATCACGGCCAACTACGACGGGGTTCGCAAGCACCGCACGGTCATCGGGCCGGGGGCGCGGCTTGGGGTCAACACGATGCTGGTCGCGCCGGTCGAGGTCGGCGAGGACGCCTGGACCGGGGCCGGGGCCGTTATCCGGGAGGACGTACCCCCGGGATCGCTCGCAGTTACCGGTGACAGACAGCGCACAATCGAGGACTACAACGAACGACGTCGGTCAGAAGATGTAAAAAAGGAGGCGGACCGATGAGCACGACCCAGCCAGCAGCCCGCGCCTCGACCACGATCCCGCACGACTACTCGAAGCGGGCCATGGTCTTCGGCGGCCGCAGCTCACAGGACCTGGCGGCGAAGATCGCGGCCAAGCTGCAGCTGAACCTCGGCGAGGTGACGCTGAAGACCTTCGCCGACGGTGAGATCTACGGCCGGTTCGAGGAGTCGATCCGCGGGGCCGACGTCTTCCTGGTCCAGTCGACCTGCTCGAACGCCGAGACCGGAATGAACCCGAACGATGCCCTGATGGAGCTCCTGATCATGGCCGACGCGGCCCAGGGCGCCTCGGCCCACCGGCTCATCGCGGTGATGCCCTGGTTCGGCTACGCCCGCCAGGACAAGCAGTCGGCCCCTCGT
>JBBAUQ010000122.1:0-4577 GCA_040398125.1 Solirubrobacterales bacterium
ACGAGATCTACACCAACCTGGTCGGGGGCGAGACCGGTGACTTCGGCGAGATGCCTGACTCCGTCCACCTGACCGACTTCCCCGAACCGAACCCCGAGCTTCGCGATGAAGGCCTGGAGGTCGCGATGGAAGCAGCCCGCAGGACGGTCGAGCTTGGCCGGGCGGGGCGTGCGCAGGCCGCTGCCAAGGTCCGTCAGCCGCTTCGCCGGGCAGTGATCGTCGCGACTGAGGCCGAGCGGAAACAGATCGAGGCCCAGTCCGACCTGATCAGGACCGAGCTCAACGTCAAGGAGCTCGAGTTCGTCTCAGACCAGTCGGATCTCGTCAGCCACACCGTGAAGCCGAACTTCAGGACCCTCGGCCCGAAGTTCGGCAAGGAGATGCCCCAGGTCGCCGCAGCGGTAGGGGGACTGGACCCCGACCACGTCGTCGAGGCGATCGAGTCCGATCGGCCGATCGGGATCAGCATCGGTGGCACCGACCACACCCTCGCCTCGGAGGACCTGCTGCTCGAGATGGAGCCACTGGACGGGTACCAGGTAGAGGCGCAGGCCGGCCACGCCGTGGCACTGGCACTCGAGCTGGACGAGGAGCTGCTCCGCGAGGGCCTGGCCCGTGAGGTGGTCCACGCAGTCCAGAACGCCCGCAAGGAAGCCGGCCTGGAGATCACCGACCGGATCGCGCTCGATCTCGGTGGTGACGATCGGCTGCTCGAGGCCGTACGGGAACACGAGGCCTACATCGCCGACGAAGTGCTGGCGACCGGCTTCACCCTCGACGGTGGCTCCGGGGATGCGGTCGAGCAGGTCGCGATCGACGGCATGGAGCTCACGATCGGGATCAGCAAGACGGTTTGAGCGAATCCGGCACGGACTCCGGTGAACCTCTCACCCACGGCCTGATCGACCGCGCCCTGGGGACGGGGCTCGTTCCGGACGGGCTGGTCCGTCATGCCGCCCGCCGCGCCGCCCGATCACGGACATCGAGGGAGCTCGAAGGTGGGCCCGAGGCCCGGCAGGAGAGACTGACCGAGCTGATCGACCGGATGTCGACCGGCCCGATCGCCGAGCAAGCCGATTCCGCCAACACCCAGCATTACGAAGTGCCGAGCGAGTTCTTCCGGACCTTCCTCGGGCCTCGGCTCAAGTACAGCGCCTGTTACTGGCCGGCGCCGGAAACGACTCTCGCCGAGGCCGAGGAATACACCCTCGACCTGTGCTGCCGAAGGGCCGGGATCGCCGACGGTCTGGACCTGCTCGACCTCGGCTGCGGGTGGGGCTCGATGACGCTCTGGATGGCCGAACGGTTCCCGGGGTCGCGGATCCTGGCGGTCTCGAACTCGGCGACCCAGCGGGCGTCGATCGAGGCCGATGCCCGGAGCAGGGGCCTCGGGAACGTCGAGGTGGTGACCGCCGACGTCAACGATTTCGAACCCGACCGGAAGTTCGACCGGATCGTCTCGATCGAGATGTTCGAGCACCTCCGTAACTGGAAGGAGATGCTGGGCCGGATCTCGAGCTGGCTGAAGCCCGACGGCACCTTCTTCATCCACGTCTTCACCCACAGCAGGTTCGCCTACCGATTCACCGACTCCTGGTTCGCCGACCGTTTCTTCACGGCCGGGGCGATGCCCTCCGAGGAGCTGCTGCTCTTCTTCCAGGAGGACCTGGAGGTCACGGACGATTGGTCGTTCGACGGGACCCATTACGCAAGGACCCTTGAAGCCTGGCTCGACCGCCTGGACGAAAGGCGTTCAGGGGCCCTCGCGGCCCTTGGACGGGGCCGGTCGGAACGCAGCGCCCGCGAAGCCCTGGCCGCCTGGCGGGTGTTCCTGATGGCCGCAGCCGAGACCTGGAGCTACAACGATGGCCAGGACTGGACGGTCAGCCACTACCTGTTGCGCCCGGCGACGACGCGGGGATCCGGCTAGCCAGTCAGCTCAGTCCGCTGCACCGTCCCCGGGGCCATCGCCCTCGGGGATCATGAAGTCGGTCCTGGCCGAGTCCGAGAACTTCACCCAGCAGTGCTCGCGAGGGGCGCCGGCCACCTCGACCAGGGCGTCCTCGATCCGCTTGGCGATCTCGGCCTTCTGCTCATCCGAGCGGCCCTCGTACCAGTGGACCTCGACGAAGGGCATCGCCCGGGTTCAGCCCTGGAGGGCCGGTTCGAGTTCCTGGAGGAGCTTCCGCTTGGGCAGCGCGCCGACCATCTTGCCGACCATGTTCCCATCCTTGAAGAGGATCATCGTCGGGATCGACATGACCTCGTACTGGGCGGCCGTCTGCTGGTTCTCATCGATGTTCACGCTCACCACCTGGAGATCGTCACGTTCGTCGTTGATCTCCTCGAGGACGGGGTGAAGCACCCGGCACGGACCACACCAAGGGGCCCAGAAGTCGACCAGGACGGCGCCGGACTGGTCGATCACGTCTGACTTGAATGAATCGTCGGTTACTGCGGGAAGATTGGCTGACATCTCAGTGTTCTCCTGACCGATTTCTTTGGCTCGTCGCTTCACCCTCACTATCCAAAATGAAGTGTGGGTCGGCAACCCACCTACGACCGTACAGGTAACCGGCCGGGCGCGCGAGGATCAGGGACCGGACTTCCGGCGCCCACCGAGCCTCAGCGCCGGCACGCGCCAGACGGCCTCGGCAACGATCGCGGCGCTCATCTTTGACCGTCCCTCGGTCCGCTCGCGAAAGGTGATCGGTACCTCGACGACCTTCAGCCCGGCCGAGACCGCTCGCCAGGTCAACTCGACCTGGAACGAGTATCCGGTCGAGCCGACCGAGTCGAGTTCGACCCGGCCGAGGGCCTCACTTCGCCAGCACTTGAAGCCCCCGGTCAGGTCCTTCTGGGGCAGGCCGAGCACGGTCGCCGAGTAGAGGCTCCCGCCCCGGGAGAGGATCCGCCTGAAGGCACCCCAGTCCTCCACCCCGCCTCCGACGACGTACCTGGAGCCGATCGCCAGGTCGGCCCGGTCGCAGGCCGCGACCAAATCCGGCAGGTCGGCCGGATCGTGTGAGAAGTCGGCATCCATGTGGGCTACCCGGGCCGCGCCGGAATCCAGGGCTCGCCGGAATCCCGCCACCAGGGCGCGTCCGAGCCCGTCCTTGACCGGTCGGTGCAGGACCTCGACCATCTCGGAATCGGCAGCCAGGCGGTCGAGGATCTCGCCCGTGCCGTCAGGCGAGCCGTCATCGACGAACAGGATCCGGTCACCCGGCCCGAGCTGCTCGGCCACGGCTCCGGCGATCGCCTCCACGTTCCCGGCCTCGTCATAGGTAGGGACGACGACCCAGGTGGGGCCTGCCTCGGCTGGTCGCTCGGATTCCACGCCGAGCAGCCTAGGGCAGCCCGACCGGCGGTGGCCCCGC
This sequence comes from Solirubrobacterales bacterium, assembly GCA_040398125.1. Classification (GTDB taxonomy): domain Bacteria; phylum Actinomycetota; class Thermoleophilia; order Solirubrobacterales; family 70-9; genus 67-14. The sequence continues at coordinate 3,381 of JBBAUQ010000122.1, forward strand.
TGGCCGCCAGCGGCCATAACCTTGGGTCGGTGACCAACGCAGAGATAGCTGCCGCGCTCGAGGAACTCGCCGTGCTCTACCAGCTGGACGGCGCCGATCGCTACCGGGTGCTGGCCTACGTCAACTCTGCCCGGACGATCAAGTCGGAGGGCCGCTCGGTCGAGGAGATGGCCCGTGAGGGGCGCGTTACCGACCTGCCCGGGGTCGGCAAGACATTGGAGGAGAAGATCCTCGCCCTGATCGAGACCGGCGAGATCCCGGCCGCGACGAAACTCAAAGAGAAGATCCCTCCCGGACTGATCGAGATCAACCGGATCCCGGGACTCGGTCCGAAGACGGTCAGGAGACTCCACGAGGAACTGGACATCGGTAGTCCCGATGACCTCCGGGAGGCAGCCGAAGCCGGCAAGGTCAGGGAGCTCAAGGGCCTCGGGCCAAAGGTCGAGGAGAACATCCTGGCCGGCCTCGACCGACTCGACGCCGAACCCGAGGGGCCACGCCGCAAGAGACTGGATGAAGTGCTGCCGGTCGCCGAGGAGCTGGTCGAGGCGCTCCGCGGAGACCCGGCCTGTGACCGGGCCGAAATCGCCGGCTCGGCCCGGCGGATGGCCGACACCTGCAAGGACATCGACCTGATCGCGACCTCGGAGGATCCGATCGCCCTGGCGAAGGCGATCGCCGCCCACCCCTCGATCGCCGACCGGGGCAACCCCGGCGAGAACGGGGTGAAGCTCGAGACCCACACCGGCATCGGGGTCGATGTCAGGATCGTCGCCCCGGATGCCTTCGGAAACCTGCTCCAGCACTTCACCGGTTCGGCCGCCCACAACACCCAGCTGAGGGAGACCGCGGTGGCCGAGGGCCTGCACGTCTCCGAGCACGGGATCACCGATGAGAAGACCGGTGAGGTCGAACGGTTCGCCTCCGAGGTCGAGGTCTACGAGCGCCTCGGCTACGCCTACATCGAACCCGAGCTCAGGGAGGGGCGCGGTGAACTCGAGGCCGCCCGGGACGGCACCCTGCCCACGCTGGTCCAGCGCGCTGACATTCGGGGCGACCTCCACGCCCACACCACGCTCTCCGACGGCAAGGCGACCCTGGAGGAAATGGCCGAGGCTGCCGGGAAACTCGGCTACGACTACCTGGCGATCACCGACCATTCTGCTTCACACGGGTTCGGCAACAACGTCACTTCAT
>JBBAUQ010000123.1:0-2778 GCA_040398125.1 Solirubrobacterales bacterium
TGCCCAGTCAGGCCACTTGGTCTCTTCCCACTCGTTGCGGTGTGGATAGAGCTCCTTCTTGACCCAGCCCTCCATGGACTCCCTGAGGTCCTCGTGTTCCTGGGTGAAGATGAAGTGCTTCTGCGCCTTCTCGTAGTCGGGCTTGATCACAGTCTGGCTCACGGCTTTTCGATCTCCTTCGAGTTGACTCGGTTTCGGTCCCGCCGGCACGACGTGGCGCCGGTATTCGACAAAGTAGAGAGTAGCACTTCCCACTACCTGTATTGCTATTGTTGCCCGCGATGTCAGGCGCCCCGGTCAACCCGGCCGATTTCACCAAGGTCGATTACTCGGTCGATAACCATGTCGCGACCGTGACCCTGGACGATCCCGAGACCCGGAATGCCCTCTCGGACGAGCTGCTGGGCGAGCTGTTGGCCGCCCTGACCCTGGCCCGCGAGGACGATGACGTCAGGGTGGTCGTGCTCGCCTCCTCCCACGAGAAGGTCTTCTCGGCCGGCGGAAACCTCTCGGCGTTCGGCAGTGATGCCGGGACGGTCGAAAAGTTCGTCGGGGCCGAGCCCTTCGTCGAGTGCTTCAAGGCCTTCGGGCAGCTCGGCAAGCCGTCGATCGTCTCGGCCAAGGGGCACGTGCTGGCCGGCTCCCTCGGTCTCGCCCTGGCCTGTGACCTGATCGTGGCCTCGGACCGGGCGACTTTCGGTACGCCCGAGATAACGGTAGGCCTCTTCCCGTTCATGATCATGGCGTTGATCTACCGGAACGTCCCCCGCAAGAAGACCAACGAGATGCTGTTGCTGGGCGAGCGAATCACGGCCGAGGAGGCCCGTGAGGTCGGGATCGTCAACAAGGTCGTGGCCCAGGATGAAGTAGACGGGGCAGTGGCCGAATGGGCCGGGATGCTGGCGGCCCGCTCACCCCTCGTGATGAGGCTCGGCAAGGATGCGATGTGGCGCCAGATGGACATGCCTCTGAGCGATGCACTCGATTACCTCCGCGCCCAGCTGGCGATCGAACTGTCGACCGAGGATGCGATCGAGGGCGTCAAGGCATTCTTCGAGAAACGTGAACCGGAATGGAAGGGGCGGTGATGGCCGAGGACGAGGGGGACGGACCGAACGGTCAGGGCAAGCTGCCCGGGACGGCTCCACTGACCGAGCTGACCGACCAGCTCCATGAGCGCCGGGGCAAGGCCCGTCTGGGCGGCGGGCCCGAAAAGGTCGAGAAGCAGCATGCGGCCGGCAAGCTGACCGCTCGTGAGCGGATCGACCTGCTGGTAGACGAGGGGACTTTCAACGAGATCGGAATCCAGGGCAGGCCCCACTATTCGCAGCCGGCGATGGCCGGTCGGGAGGCTCCGGCCGACGGCGTGATCACCGGTTGGGGAAACGTCGACGGTCGACCGGTGGCGATCGTTGCCTACGATTTCACGGTAATGGCCGGGTCGATGGGCCAGACCGGGGAGATCAAGGTCTCCCGGGTGCGGGAGATGGCCCTGACCAAGAGGATGCCCCTGGTCTGGATGCTGGATTCGGCCGGGGCCAGGATCCAGGAAGCGGCCGGATCGCTCTTTGCCGGCTCGGGACACCTGTTCAGGGAAGAGGTCGAGATGTCCGGGGTCGTACCGATGGTTGCCGCGATGATGGGACCGTGCGCCGCCGGGACGGCCTACATCCCGGCCCTGGCCGACTTCGTTCCGATGGTTACCGGCCAGGGGGCGATGGCGCTTGCCGGTCCCCATCTGGTCAAGGCCGTGACCGGTGAGGAGATAGAGATGGAGGACCTGGGTGGGGCCAAGGTCCACTGCCGGAAGTCCGGTGTCGGTGATCTCGAGGTGACCGATGACAGGGAGTGCATCGAGGTCGTCCGGAAGTACCTCTCCTTCTTCCCGTCCAACTGCGCCGAACGGCCCCCGGTGGTCGAGACCGCCGATCCCGAGGAGCGGGGCGGGGACCGACTGCTCGAGATCATCCCCGAGTCACCCCGACAGCCCTACGACATGTACGAGGTGATCGCCGAGCTGGTGGACGACGGCGACTATTTCGACATCAAGCCTAAGTTCGCCAAGTCGCTGATCACCTGCCTGGCCAGGTTCGGGGGCCAGCCGGTCGGGATCGTCGCCAACCAGCCCAAGCACCTGGGTGGCATCCTGGACGTCGATTCGGCCGACAAGGCGGCCCGGTTCATCAACCTCTGTGACGCCTTCGGCATCCCGCTGCTGTTCCTGCAGGACGTACCGGGCTTCATGGTCGGCTCGAAGGTCGAACAGGAGGGGATCATCCGGCACGGCGCCAAGATGCTCTACGCCGTTTCCCGGGCGACGGTGCCGAAGGTGACCGTCCTGGTTCGGAAGGCCTACGGCGCCGGTTACTACGTGATGTGCGGACGGGCCTACGAGCCCGACCTGATCGTCGCCTGGCCGAGCGCCGAGGTGTCGGTCATGGGCGCCGAAGGGGCGGTCAACATCATCGGTCGCTCGGCGATCGAGGCATCCGATGATCCCGAGGCGACCCGGGAAGCGATGCTGAACGCCGTCCGGGAACAGATCGACCCCTACATCGCCGCCGGCAACGCGATGATCGACGACATCATCGACCCACGCGAGACCCGCCAGACGGTGATCCGGGCCCTCCGCATGGCCAGGGACAAGAAGGTCGAAAAACCATGGAAAAAACATGGAGTCATGCCTGTATGAACGGCCGTCCCCATCACCCGGGCACTGCCCGCAGCTGCGTAGGGAAAGTGCGATGAGCAGGTTCGAAGACCCGGTAATCATCTCCA
>JBBAUQ010000123.1:2788-4550 GCA_040398125.1 Solirubrobacterales bacterium
GATCTCGGGGGTGATCGCCAACCGGGACCAGTGCCCGGCCATCCCCTACACCCCGGAGGAGTACGCAGCCGAGGCTCGCCGGGCAGTGGACGAGGGTGCTTCCCAGATCCACATCCATGCTCGCAAGCCGGACGGCACGCCCTCCTGGGACGTCGAGGACTTCCGGGCGATCACCGAGGCGATCAGGGGCGAGGTCGGTGACGTAATCATCAACTATTCGACCGGGGCGATCGGAGTGCCGATCGAACAGCGGATCGAGTACCTGAGGGAGCTGAAGCCCGACGTAGCGGCGCTCAACATGAGCTCGATGAACTACGCCAAGTACTCGCGCCGGCGCAAGGACTTCGTCTTCAAGGCCGTTTTCGAGAACAGCTTCGACACGATCATCGAGTTCATCTCGGCGATGAAGGAGATAGGGGTCCAGCCCGAGCATGAGTGTTTTGATGCCGGCCACGTAGCGAACATCGACCCGCTTCTCGACATGGGCCTGCTCACCGAGCCACTCCAGATCTCCCTCGTCATGGGGGTCGTCGGCGGCATCAGGCCGACTCCGCGCAACGTCGAGGTGATGGCCGACCAGGTGCCAGGGGGACCGGAAGGGCCGAACAACTGGCAGGTGATCGGGATATCGCGCGACCAGTGGAAGCTGCTCGGTGCGGCGATCGTCCTCGGGGGCAACATCAGGGCCGGGGTCGAGGACAACCTCTACCTGCCGGACGGCTCGATGGCCAGGTCCAATGGTGACCTGGTCGCCAAGGCCAGGCAGATGGTCGAGGACGCCGGCCGCAAGGTAGCGACGGTGGCCGAGGCCAGGGCACTTCTCGGCCTCCGAAAGGCCTGACCGGTCAATGGCTCCGCTGGAAGGCATCCGAGTCCTCGACCTGACCCGGCTGTTCCCCGGGGGTTTCTGCACACAGATGCTGGCTGACTTCGGGGCCGAGGTGATCAAAGTCGAGGACACGGGCGTCGGTGACTACATCCGGCAGGCGCCTCCCTTCTACGGCGGCGAGCTCGACTCCGACCAGACTGCCTCGGCCCTCTACCTGTCCCTCAACCGGAATAAGAAGTCGGTCCGTATCGACCTCAAGGATGAACGGGGGCGGGCGGCATTCCTGAAGCTCGCAGAGGGCGCCGACGTGGTGGTCGAGGGCTTTCGACCGGGGGTGACGGCCCGCCTCGGGGTCGATTACGAGACCCTGCGTCAGGCAAATCCCGGCCTCGTCTACTGCTCGATCACCGGTTACGGGCAGGACGGACCTTTCCGTGATCGCGCCGGGCACGACATCAACTACCAGGCTGCCACCGGGATACTGGCGATGACCGGCCTCAAGGACGGCCAGCCGGTCTTGCCGGCGGTCCAGGTCGGTGACCTCGGCGGCGGGGCCTTGCCGGCTGCTTTCGGGATCCTGGCTGCCCTGTTCGAGAAACAGCGGACAGGGAAGGGCCAGATGGTCGACATCTCGATGACTGACGGGGCGCTGGCTTGGCTGGCGATGGTCGCCGGTCGGCATTTCGCCGATGGCACGACCCCCCGCCGCGGTGAGATGGAGCTGACCGGAGGGCTGGCCTGTTACATGCCGTACGAGGCGGCCGACGGCTGGATTGCCTGCGGCGCACTCGAGCCGAAATTCTGGAGGGCGTTCTGCGAGGGAGCCGGCCATCCCCAGCTGGTCGAGAACCAGTTCGATCCACCGGGCAGTCCCGGGTGGGAGAAGGTAGCCGAGGTCTTCAGGTCTCGTACCCGGGATGAGTGGAAGGCCTT
>JBBAUQ010000124.1:0-1369 GCA_040398125.1 Solirubrobacterales bacterium
CGGCCCGATGGTGACGGCCCTCCAGGCAGCCATCATCAAGAACGGCTTCACCCTGCGCGGAGGAGCAGACGGAAAGTTCGATGCACGCACGTTGCGGGTCCTGAAGACCTTCCAGAAGGTCGTCGGCCTCATCGCTGACCGTAAAGTCGGCATCCCTGGTCACCATGAAGTAGGCGTGGTCCAGTACCTCGACGCCGGGGAAGAGCATCGCCAGGTTGGCCGCGATCACCTCCTCGAGGGGCACCAGGACGGTCCCGTCGGATTCCTCGAGCCTCATGAACCGACCGAGCAGCTCGGTCGGGACCTTGATCCTGGCCAGGGCCTGGGTCGAGGACTCGGGGTCCCTGAGTGAGACGGCGAGGCTGAGCGAGAGGTTCGAGATATAGGGGAACGGCCTGCCGAGCCCGATGACCAGGGGGGTGAGCGCCGGGAAGACCTGTTGCTCGAACCTCCGGTCGGCCTCTGAACGCTGCTCGGTCGAGAGTTCACTGAACGGCCGGACCGAGATTCCCTCCCTGTCGAGCGCCGGGGCGAGTTCATCCTCGAAGCAGTCGTTCAGGCGGCGGTTGAGCTCCAGGGTGCGGCTCCGGATAGCCGCTATCTGCTCCGTCGGCGAAAGCCCGTCCGGGCCACGGGCATCGATCCCTGCATCGACCTGATCCCACAGCCCGGCGACCCTGACCATGAAGAACTCGTCGAGGTTGGATGAGTAGATCGCACAGAACTTGACCCTCTCGAGAAGGGGATTGGCGGGGTCCTCGGCAAGCTGCAGGACCCGATCATTGAAGTCGAGCCAGGAGAGCTCCCGGTTGAAGAAGAGCGAAGGGTCGCTGAACTGCGTCAAGGGCCGAAGTCTAGACCCTGGCAGGCCCGGCCGGGGTCACCTCAGGAGTCCGCCAGAGAGGCCTCCAGGGCGACCCAGACGCCCTGCCTGGCCTGCTCCAGCCAGAGCCTCCGGAACTTCTCGAAGCGGAGCTGCCGGCGGGCCCTGAGGTGCACCAGGGCAAGCTGGAGGCCTCGATAGGCCGAGCGGTTCGGCGCCGCCTGGACGAGGACGGGATCGAGATCACGGCTCCCCCTGGCCCTCTCGGTGATCGCCGAGACGTCCTCGGTCTCGAGCCTGGCCAGCTCGGCAGCTACTCGCGGAATCGCCTGGTAGCACTCACGCATCTCACCGAGCAGTTCCTGAAGGCTCCGGGCCGCGCGCCGGGCCGTATCGGCCTGGGTACCGAGTGCCCCGCCGGCTATCTCGAGCGTGTAGCGGAGTCGCTCGGCCGCCGCCCGGGCCCGGTGCTGGTCACGTATCGCCGTGGGCTCCAGGGCCTCGGGTACCACGGTCCTGAGCCGGTCGAGGCGCCTCGAAACGATC
>JBBAUQ010000124.1:1379-4546 GCA_040398125.1 Solirubrobacterales bacterium
CGGCCTTCCCTGGGAGTTCACGGGGGACGATGAATCCTTGCTCGTCCGGCACGCGCCCGGTGAATCCGTCCCCGGCGAGGTCCTCGACCCGGATCCGGAGGGCGTGGAGCCGGCGGGTGCTGGTGATCCTGGCAAGCTCCCGATTCGCCTCGGCCTGTTCCTCGGCCACCGAGTCGAGCAGTCGCTGCAGGCCCTCGGCGGATCCCGGGTCGGCCTCGCCGAGGATCTCGGAAATGGCACGCACGGTCGCGTCGATATCCCGTCGGAAACCCGCCGCACGGGCAATCGCCTTGACCTCATCCCTGGTGCTCCGAAAATGCGCGTTGGCCAATACCGACCTGAACAGGTCCAGGGCCGCACGAAGCCGGCCCGAAGCCATCCAGAGGGCGTCAGCCGATCCGTGGACCGTGACATCGAGCGCACCGCGGGCAGTTTCGGCCACCAGGTCAAAGCGCTGCTCGAGCACCTCGGCCCCGGCCACCTCGAAATCCTCGAGTAGGGGGCCGGCCGACGGTATTGCCTCTGAGCTCTCCATCGCGAAGCAGCCTATCCCGGGAGGATCGCCGGGGCAGGGCTCAGGGCTGGCAAGGGGCCTTACGGCTAGACGGAGGCCGCCTGCTGCCCGACCGATTCCTCGAGCAACTCACGGATGACACCCTCCCGGATTCCGCCGCGTCCGATCTGAAGCGGGAGGCCGAGGATCTCGGAGGCCTTCTCGAGGATCAGGATCCCGGTCGGCAGCAGCCTGACCCTCACCGGGTCGAGTTCGAACTGTCGGCCGACGGCGACCGCGTCTTCCGAGCTGAGGATGCGAATGCCTCGCTCCAGGGTCTCGTACTCGAGGACGGTCCCCACCATCCTCCTCAGTGAGGTGGCCGTTCCCCCGACGGCAACGGCATGGTCGGGGCGGTCGACTGAAGTGCCACCGAAGATATCGTCGACCCGCTCGCGGGTCTTCCTTATCTCTGCCGGGGAGGGCGGGTCGGAATCGATCGTTTCATCAGCCAGGCTGCTGGACCCGATGGGCCAGGAGTGGACGTCCTCGGCTCCCCCGGGGATCGTTCCCAGGGTTATCTCGGTGGACCCTCCGCCCACGTCCACCACCGCAACCCGTCCCTCCACCGGGTGACCGAGGCCCTTGGTCGCGCCGAGGAAGGCGAGGTGGCCTTCCTCCTCCTCGGAGATGATCGAGACGGGGATTCCGGCCTGTTCCGATATCTGGCGAACGACTTTCTTGCCATTGGACGCTTCCCTTATGGCGGCCGTGGCGACGGCCCGGAAGGCCTCGGCCCCGACCTCGCGGGCCAGCCGGACCTGGGTCTCGACGACCTCGGCGACTTCGGTGATCTTCTCCTGACTGATCTTGCCGCGACGGTCCTTCGCCTGCCCGATCCTCGTGTAGGCACGCTGTTCCATTACCTTGCGAAGCTGGTTGTCACGGGGCTCGGCAACCAGGATCCTGGTCGTGTTTGAGCCTATGTCGATCGCCGCGCAGAGCATCGTAAGAAGGCCGGTTTCGTTACTACCGGACCACACCGATGTTCGCAGGATGCCCGGATGGGCCCGGCGGGCGGCTCAGGCGCCGGCCGAGGAGGCGTCCTCGAACTCCTGGAAGAGTCCGGTCACCACGAAGGCGACCTGCTCGCCGACGTCCACACAGTTGTCACCGATCCGTTCGAGGGCGCGAGCGGCCAGCAGCATCGTCATGGCCCACTCGCGACGATCGGGGTCATCCCCGATATCGATCGTCAGGCCGAAGCACTCCCGGTTCAGGGCATCGACGCGGTCATCGAGGCTGACCAGGTTCCTGGCCATGTCCACGTCGCGGTCGATGAAGGCCTGCTTGGCCTGGACCACCTCGGTACGAACCTCCGTGCCCATCGCGAGGATCCGGTCCACCAGGGCGGGGTCGGCCGGGGGTTCGTGGCCGACCAGCGGAATCAGCTTGCAGATGTTCACGCACTGGTCACCCATCCGCTCGATGTTCTTGATCACATGGAGGAGGGCGGCGATCAGCCTGAGATCGGTCGCCACCGGGGACTGCGTTGCCAGCAGGGTGATCAGGCCCTGGTGGACCTCCAGGTACCGGCCGTCGACCTGATCGTCGTCATTGATGACGATCTGGGCCATCTCGATGTCCTGGTTGCCTACGGCCTCCAGGGTCCGGTCGAGCGCCTGTAGCACCAGGTCGAAACCCGAGAGGGCCTGGTCCTCGAGAGTGGACAGTTCCTCTTGGTAGTGAACCCTGATCCGATCACCTGACTTGATCTCGGACAAGGCTCAGCCGACCTTGCCGGTGACGTAATCCTCTGTCCGGGGATCGCCCGGGTTGGTGAAGATCTTCTCGGTCTCGTCGTACTCCACCAGCTGCCCCCAGCGGTTGCTCTCGGCCGCATCGAGCTCGACGATCAGGAAGGCCGTCTTGTCCGAGATACGGGCCGCCTGCTGCATGTTGTGGGTGACGATCACTATCGAGAACTCCTCCTTGAGCTCTAGCATCAGGTCCTCGATCTTCCCGGTCGATATCGGATCCAGGGCTGAGCAGGGCTCGTCCATCAGGATCACGTCGGGATCGACGGCCATCGTCCGGGCGATGCAGAGCCTCTGCTGCTGGCCTCCCGACATTCCGTAGGCATTGTCGTCCAGCCGATCCTTTACCTCATCCCAGAGGGCCGCACCCTTGAGGGCGTTCTCTACCCGCTCGTCGATGTTCTCCAGGCCGAGGACGCGGGGCCCGAAGGCGATGTTGTCGAAGATCGACTTGGGAAAGGGGTTCGGCTTCTGGAAAACCATCCCGATCATCTTCCTGACCTGGACCGGGTCCACCTTGGGGCCGTAGAGGTTCTGGCCGTGGTAATCGATCTCGCCCTCGACCCGAGCACTGGGGATCAGGTCATTCATCCGGTTGAGACAGCGGAGCAGGGTGCTCTTGCCGCAGCCGGACGGGCCGATCAGCGCCGTGATCTCATTGCGCTGGATATCCATCGATACGTCCTTGACCGCCGGCTGCCCGGAATAGGAAACGGTCACATCGCGAAGCTCGAAGACCTTCTCGCCGGTCCAGGGATCAACAACCGCGGGCCCGGAATTCTCACCAACCACGATGCCCTGGGTGAGACCCCTCTGCTCTTCCTGCTCTTCCGGACCGCTCAATGGTTCCTCTCTGA
>JBBAUQ010000125.1:0-4546 GCA_040398125.1 Solirubrobacterales bacterium
CCGGACATCGGCTCAGTCGACGGGGTCAGGCTGCGGGCCTCGCGCACCGTGGGCTCGACGATCTGGTTGAACCGGCGGGTCAGGTCACGGCGGGCGGACTTGTCCATGCGGTTCAGCTCGCGCAACGCTTCCTTGACGCCGGTCACCTCGATGCTGACGTTGGTGCTCATCGGCGGGCCTTCTGGGAGTCGTTGTACACGGCCTGCACCGTCAGCAGGTCGTCGTAGTCGAAGTCTACGCCAGGGGGCCACCAGCCGGTGGCGAGTAGCAGTTCTGCTAGTTGTCGGCGGACGGAGCCGCGACCGTAGGGTTTGGCGGGGGGCCCTCCGCAATACCGATCTCGGCGATCTGCTTCATGTAGTCGTCGACGGTGGCGGGGACGACGATGCCGGACTCACGGGAGGCGTAGTACGCCAGGAGTGCCAGGTCCTCGGCGCCTTGGGCGTGGGCGAGGTCTGACATTTTCCGTTTGGTGCGGCGCTCCCAGAGGGTGATGACCCAGAGGTTGGTCTCTACCTCGTAGGGCTCGCCCTGGAAGGGGGTGACCTGGAGCTTGATTCGCATGTCGGGACCTCCGGTTCCGGGTTACGGGCTGACGTCGACCGAGTACACGCCGCCCTGGAAGGTGATGTCGATTGTCGACAACTCGCCCATGGTGGCGTTGATGACCGGCAGTTCGGCGAGGAACGTGCCGGTGAGGATGAAGCCGGGGTTGGTAGCCGAGTCCGGCGGGGCGGCCGGCTGGACCCGCACCGTGGTCGTCGTGCCGACGAGGGAGGCGAGGGTGGCGTAGGTCTCGCTGGCGGCGTAACTCATGTACAGGGTCAGGGTCAGCTCGTGGTTGCCGAGGCCGGAGACGTACTTGCGGTCGGTGTCGCCGAAGGCGGTGGACTCCAGGGCGTCGACGCGGCGGGTGAACGTCGCCGAGGTGCACTGATCGGACAGGTCGACCGAGTTGACCGTCACGACTGGATTGGAGAGGTAGGTGCTGGTGGGCATGGGGGCTACTCCGTGGGCTTGATGTCGGGCTTGGTCTTGGGCTTCACTCTACTCGCCTTGGCAGGCGCGGGAGTGGGGTCTGTATCGGTTGCTCGACGGATGAATCCGCCTTCGAGCAGGGCGTGAACGTTGACGTAGATGTCGGGCTCCCACGGCTCGCCAGGCGTGCCGACGCGGGGGGAAACGACGATGTACTCAGCCATTTTGGACCTGGATGGGGATTTGGAGGTCGTAGGCGGGGAACTCGGCACCGCCGACCTGCATGACCGTCGGCCGGCCCGAGGTGACCGCGACGTTTTTGGCCATGAGCTTCGCGGCCATCTGGAGCAGAACGCGGAGCGCGTCGAGGTTGCCAGGGCCGGAGCCGATCAGCGTGACCGGGAACGTCAGCTTGGCGATGTTGTAGTTCCACGAGTCGAACGACGGGGCGCCCAGGAGCACGCACGGCGGGTTGATGTTGCGCGGGTCGGTGACGACCGGGTAGCCGGTGATCGTGGCGAGGGTGTCGGCGAGGTCGTCGAGACCCTCGTTGAACATGTCGGAGTAGGGCATCACGCCACCTGGGGCCGGTTCACTCCGAGAAGCTGCATGATCATCGGGGTGATTCCCGAGGCTGGCGGGGCGCCGAGCTGGTCGAAGGATGCCAGGGTGGCGTAACTGGACCGCTGACGGAAGTAGGCGGCGCCGATCATGATGACGCCGAGAGTGACGTCACCGGACGGGGGCACCGACAGGCTGTCCTGAAGGTAGCCGCCCTCTTGGCGGCGGCGGTAGGCGAACTGGTTGGCGGCCGCGGCGCACTGGTCGAGGAACGCGGCGTCGCCGGCCGAGACGGTGGGAATGCCCAAGTAGTCCTCGATGTCGTTGCCCTCGATCCACGTGCACGTCGGCGCCCAGGCGAGGGACCCGAAGGTGGTGAGGACCGCGAAGTTGAGGTCGTCGCCGGCGTCCTGAAAGAGAAGCTGGTTTTCGCGGGGGACGAGGTAGTCGAAGAGCAGCTGTCCGGTCTCGCCGTCGGTGCCGATGTAGGCGTACTGCGGGCACGCCAGGACGAGCTGGGAGCCGTCCAACCCGTCACCGAGCCCGGCCAGGGTGACCGTCTGACCGGGCTCGATGTCCGTGGAGGTGAGGGTTTGCACGACCCCGTAGCCGTCGAGGCGCTGGCGCGCGATGACGGTGTACGAGGCCATGCCGGGGGGCGGGTTGGATCAGGCCTGGGTGATCTTGCGGATCATCCCGGGGATCGCCGCGAAGGTGGACACGTAGCCGTGGTAGCTGAACGTCCTGCCGAGCGTCGACGGGGCCTCCACGGACATGATGCCGCGGATGTCCTCGTAGAACTCGTAGGCGTCGCCCTGGCCGGTGCCGACGCGGGTGATGATCATGGTCTTGGCGGCGAAGTTGCTGTCCACGACGAGCTGGAGGCCGAGCGGGTTGCCGTTCCACGACTAGGCCGAAGCCGCGCCGAGGGCGTTTTGGCCGGTGAGGCCGGCGCCGACGAACGGGAACAGCGGGCGCTTGTTGGAGTCGACGACCTGGCCGAGCTGAGCCCACACGTCCACGCTGACGAACAGGTGGGTGGGCATCCAGTTACGACCGGAAGCGACGTCGTTGGCGGCGTCGTAGATCGACTTCATGAGGTCCTCGGGGGTGAGGTCCCACACGCCGGAAGAGCTCGCTGCGGTCAGCAAGTTGTCGCTGGCGATGTTGTCCGTGGCCAACATGTACTCGCCCATCAGATCGTTCAGGATGAGCTGCATGGCGGCGGGGCTGGTGAAGTCGATGTCCTGCACCGACAGGGTGACCTGGCCGGCGACGGTGCTCTTGGTGACGCTGTTCGAGGCGATCACCATGGTCGTGGCGGACACGGCCGCGAGCTCGTTGGCCTGCGCGGCCGCCGAGGTGTGCGTCGTGATCGTGGGACGAATGAACGTCTTGGACCGGCCACCGTCGGGGTAGGCGCGGGCACCGACAGCCTGAACGACCGGGCGGATGAAGTTGATGTCCTGAACCAACGGGCCGAGGACCGGCACCGGGAGCAGACCAGGAGTGTCGGTCGTCAGCACGTCGCCGGCTGCGGCCTCGTACACGCTCTGCTTGGCCTTGATCGCCTCGTTGGCCGCGGCGTTGATCTTGGCCCACACGTCGCCGCCCTGGTGGTACGCGGCGAGGTACTCGCCTGCCGACGGCATGCGGAACTCGCGCTTGGGCTGCGCGGGGATGGGGGCGGTGGGGATGACAGCTGCGGCCTCGACGGCCTCGGCTGCTGCGGGGGTTGCTTCCACTTCTGGGCTCTCCTCGATCTGGGGTTCTGCCGTGTCGTCGGGAGGCGTGGCTTCGGCGGGTGCCACGGGGTCCACGGTACCAGCCGCGGCGACGTCTGTGATGACACTTCCCGAGAATGCCGGGATCGGCACCAAGGACAGCTCCAGCCACTCGGCCTCGTAGACGGTGACGCGGCCTTGGTCGTCGACCTCGGCGCGGACCGGGTTGACCCCAACGGAGACGTCCATGACGCCGTCGGCGGCGAGTTCCAGGGCGTCGTTGCCGAGGGCGGTCTTGGAGATCCGCATGGAGGCCAGCATGGCGTCCTCGGTGTCGACACGTTCGGCGACGATCCCGACCGGCATGGTCGAGTCGTGGAACATGAACACGCGGGGGGCTTTGCCGTCGACTGGAAGGGAGCCTCGCATGAAGCGGACGGTGGTGCCGTCGGAGACGGTCGCCCAGGTGTCATACGGGACGGCGATGGCGTCGATGCGACGCTCGCCGGTGGTGCCGTCGGCTTTGGCGGCGGCGACGGTGACCTTGTCAGAGGTGAAACGGATCATGGTGGGCTCCTAGTTGGCGAGGGCTTCTTGGGTGTTTTCTTCGGGTTCGGCGGGGCTGGGGGTGACGTCCATGTCGGACTCGGCGAGGAAGTCGTCGGTATCAAACGTGACGTAGGTGCCGTTCGGCAGGACGTTGTTCATCGACAGCGTTTCGGCGATGCACTGGGCGTAGATGTGGGTGCCAAACATCCAGAGGTCCATCCGGGCCTGCGGGCTGTTCTGGTACGAGTACGACCCGGTGGAGATTCCGAGCAGGTACGGCGGGACGTTGCAGAGGCGCGCCATGTCCAGCGCCGAGTAGTTGCTCGACTCGATGAGCAGCATTTTGTCGGGGGTGGCGTTGGTCGGGATGTACTCCACGAACTCGTTGAGGGCGGCGGTCTGGTTGGACTGGCGGGCCGTGTTGAACGCGGCGGCCATGTCGGCAAGCTCGTTGGCTGACAGCGGCTCACCTCCGGTTTGGCGGAGCACACCGGCAGGGATCGCCGACGATGCGTTGCGGAGGCGGGCGTCTTCGAGTTTGAGGGCGGTGGCAATCGACTGCTCGGAGGCGTAGATGATGCACTGCACCGGCGAGATGAACTGCACCAGGTCAGCAGGGTTGATCTCGCCCCCCTGGAAGTAGACCGAGTTAGACGGGGCGAACCACACCGGGCCGGCCTGGTCTTCGGTGGTGATCGAGCCGGCTGGGAGGCGGGTGTACGACGCCGGGTACC
>JBBAUQ010000126.1:0-4544 GCA_040398125.1 Solirubrobacterales bacterium
GGCCGAGAGCCAGCCCGGCGGCTCTTCCGGCTCGACTTCGCTCGGGGGCTGATCATCGAACCGCAGAATGGCCGAGGCCGGCGATCCGAGATTGCCGGCCCGGTCCCGAAAGCGGAGCTCGGCCCGGTAGGCGCCCGGGCGCGGGACCCGAAGCCGGCCACTGCCGGGGGAACTGATCGAGCCGGCGCTCCACTCGCCGCTTTCCACCCGTTCACCATCGCCACTGCCTGAAACTGAAACCGTCTCCTCGAAGACCTCGTAACTAAGCCAGTCCACCGGGGAGCCACCCTCTTCCGGGGGACGCCAGGAAAGCTCGAATTCCGGGAAGGGACTCCAGGAAGTACCGGCCGGGCTCCGAACATCCTCTGGCCGGGCCGGGGGCAGATTGTCGACGTTCAGAAAACGTGGGGTAGAACAGGACTCGTTTGCCCCGGACGCCGGCTGGGCGTAGTCCGAGACACAGACCCGGTAGGAGTTGCGGCCTTCGCGAAACGGGGCGCGGTCGGTGAATGTCCCGGGCAGCTCGGCACCGGTCAGGGCCGGTGCACAGGGGCGCAGGGTGACCGGCGCCCCGTTCCTCAGGCCGCCGCAGCGCTCCTGCCCGGCAAGCGGGACGGAGAAACCGTTTACCTCGGCCCGGGCGAAGGCCAGACCGGATCCACGATCGGCCGCAGTGAAATCGATCGCCACCCGCCCGGAGGCCCACTCCCCGGACTCGGCCGGCATCGCCAGCGAGGGGGCAGTCCGGTCGCGGGCCTCGAGCTCGATCCCGTGGAGTTCGAGGAAGGCCTTGGACGAATTGGCCGAGTTCTCGCAACCGGCCTCACGGACACAGACGAGGCGAGCGGCCAGGTTCTCCCGCAGTCCGGTCTGGGCGGCCCAGCGATACCGACGAACCTCACCCTCCGCGGGGCTGCCCTCTTCGAGCCTGACCGGGGTCTGGCCGTCAGCCAGAGCGAGGATCGTCGAGCGAAAACCGCTCGCATCCTTGAGGGCCGCCGAAACCGTGATCGAGCCGAGGCCGACCTCGGGCGGCGTACTGAACAGGAACTGGCCGCCCGCCCCGACCGGAACGGACCGACCGCTGCGGTCCTGGTAGAGACCGGCCCGTCCCGGGCCCCCTTCACGGCAGCCCTGGGCTACGAGGAGGGGTTCGGCTCGGCCGAGCTTTCCGAAACTGCCGGCAAATCCGTTGGCCAACAGGGAGCCACACTGGCGCACGGTGAAGGTCCCGGCATCCGCCTGAGTGGGGAGAAGGAGACAGGCAAACAGGACCGACCCGGTCATCAGCAGCGCAGCCTGGGCCATGACCCGTGCCCGCCAGAAAGGACTGCGGAGTCGATAGCTCACGGGCCGAACTCCCCGCTACCGCCGATCGGTACCCGCGATGCCCCACCGCCTGATCCTCCGGATTGAGAAGGCGCGACCGGCCCCGGAGTCGCCGAGGTAGTCGGCTGGGGAGCCGAGACCGGTGGCGGGCTGCCGGCCGGACCACCGCCGGCACCGAATTCCTGGGCTACCTGGTTTCCGGGCGAGGGCTCCGGGGCGGCCGGTCGATCCGGGTCCTCGGTCCCGTCGGCTGCGGGGCGGTCGGGCGCCTCGGCCGACAGGCCGGTCGAGGCGGCAGACTCGGGCGGCCCCGTCTGGGATGGCCGGGTCGCGCTTGGCGCCGGGCGCTCCCTGACGGGGATATCCGGTGACTCGCGATCGATCGACAGGCCGGGGACGACTCCGGTCGCGACACAGGCAGCCGCCCCACCGGCCGTGCCGACACAGATTGCGGTCAGTTTCGCCAGGGCAACCGGTCCCGAGCCACGACCGGCACCGCCTGTGAGGGCAGCGAGCATCCCCCGGTCATTTCCAGAGAGGAGTCCATGAATACGAGATGAAGCGCTGAACCAGGCCTCGCGGAGCCAGCCAAGGACTGTCTGGCCGGCGCCATCGGCCAGGCCGAATATCGGGGAGAGTGCCGCGACCTCCCTCGGGATCGTCCGATATTCCCGCAACAGGGCACGGCACCGACCGCAGGCGGCGAGGTGGTTCTCAACCTCGGTCACCCGTTCGGCCGGAAGTTCACCGTCGGCGCATGCCGAGATCAGCGGCTCGACCAGGGCACACCGCTCGCCGGACTCGCTCTGCCGGACGATCGTCCTGAGCCGTTCGCGGCCCTCGGCCAGACAGCGGTTCACCTTGGTGTAGGTCCAGCCGTTCATCGAGCCGATCTCGGCGTAGGAGTAACCCTCGGCCAGCTGGGTCAGGGCCCTTCGCTCATCGGGCTTCAGCTCGGCCATGGCCTCGCGGCTCCTGTCAATGAGCTCTCGCCCGACCAGCCTGTCATCGGGCAGCGGTCCGGTCGCTTCCAGCCGGTCCACCCAGTCCTCCACCTCGGAGTCAAAACGGTGCCCATCACGCTCCGTCGGCTGGGCGAGTGACCTCTCCCTTGCCCGGCGAAGTGCCAGGGATTCATGCTTGATCACCGTCCGAGCCCAGGGCAACAGCTGGCGGGGGTCGGCGACGGGGGCCTTCCTGAGCAGGATCTCGATGCCGCGCTGGTAGGCATCCTCGGCATCGGCTGAACAGAGCGAGTAGCGACGGGCACTCGCCCTGAGGGCAGCGTCGTGGCTCCTGATCAGCTCGACCGCGACCCGCTTGCGTTCGGCCTCCGACGGCCCGATCGGCTCGACCGGCGACGTTGCCGGACTCTCATCACTAACCCTCCCGGTTCCCTGCTTCATGACCGACCCTCCCTGTCGGACCATCCCTTCCCTGCACTTCCCTGCCCGCCTCTCCTAACACCCGAGCCGGGATCAGTCCAGACCGGTCCGCCGGTCTCGCGGTCTGGCGAGGGAAAGGTAAGCCGATCAAGAAAAACCATCATTTGCTGGACATAAGGCAGACGAGCCCCCAACCTCGCCCCCCTAGCCACTCCCGTTTTCTCCGCAAAATCCGCGGTCATTACTGACCACCCCTCAAAAGTCGCACTTTCCGCTAAACCCTCGGTCGGGGTGTCCACGCATAACCGCCTCCGCAGAATGTGTTCCCCGTAAGGGGCACCACGGGACTCAACGGGCGGCCACCGGTTTGCAGGCAGGGCGAGCTGACCCGGTCCGGACAGGGCTGCTCTACGATGCCCGCCCGATGCCAACCTGCGTAGTCACCGGCGGAGCCGGCTTCATCGGCTCACATCTCTGCGACCACCTGCTGGAGCGGGGACACCGCGTGCTCTGTATCGACAACCTCGACACAGGGTCACTGGACAACATCCAGCACATCTCCTCGGGCGAGTTCGAGTTCATCAACGCCGACATCACCGAGGAGGTCTGGCTGGAGGGCGAGGTCGACTTCGTCTACCACCTGGCCTCCCCGGCCAGCCCGATCGATTACCTCCGCCTGCCGCTGCACACGCTCAAGGTCGGGGCCCAGGGGACCTGGCACATGCTCGGGGTGGCCAAGTTCAAGCGGGCCCGGTTCCTCCTGGCCTCCACCTCCGAGGTCTACGGCGATCCCCAGGAGCACCCCCAGACAGAGTCCTACTGGGGCCACGTCAACCCGATCGGGCCGCGCGGGGTCTATGACGAGGCGAAGCGCTACGCCGAGGCCCTGACCATGGCCTACCACCGCCAGCAGGGGGTCGACACATCGATCGTCAGGATCTTCAACACCTACGGCCCCCGGATGCGGGCCCACGATGGCCGGGCGATCCCGACCTTCCTGCGCCAGGCACTGATGGGGCAGAACCTGACCGTCTTCGGCGACGGCAGCCAGACCCGGTCCTTCTGTTACGTCGATGACCTCGTGCGGGGCCTGATCGCCCTGGCCGAGTCAGGCGAACACCTGCCGATCAACCTCGGCAACCCGACCGAGTTCACCCTACGCGAGCTGGCCGAGAAGGTGATCGAGATCTCCGGGGCCAAGGCCGAGATCGTCTTCGAGCCCCTCCCGACCGACGACCCCAAGGTCAGGCAGCCCGACATCACCAGGGCACGCGAGGTACTCGGCTGGGAGCCCGAGGTGCAGCTCGAGGAAGGCCTCCGGCAGACGATCGAGCTGTCAGAGGAAGCCCAGCTGACCGGCGAGGGTTCCTGAGCTTCCCGAACCCGCTGGAATCGCCTTGAACTGCCTAAACGCAGGCTTGTCAAGCCTTAACGGAACCGAAACTTCCCTGATCCGCTAGTGTTTTTACCAACGACTGTGATGATTGTCACTGTTGACGAAATACGTGGATCTTCTGGGGGGCGCGCGGTGAAAGCGGCGCGGCCCGGACGGGCAGGGTCTGTCGGCTGGTTGGCGGACGCCCCGGTGGAAGTCAATTGAAGTTGTACGAAACACAAGGAGAAAAGATGATTTCTACACCGACTAGGGGCATCGGCCGCAGCAGGAAGGTCTTGATGCTTCTCGCAGGGCTCGCGGTGGCCATGGCGGGAACGCTCGCGTTCGCCGGCGGCCAGGCAAAGGCCGGCGTTGTCGCTGATGGCGATTTCTCGATGGACTTCACCAACGGACAGGTGAACCTCGGCTTCGCCTTCAAGGGCGCGGAGATTCTT
>JBBAUQ010000127.1:0-4541 GCA_040398125.1 Solirubrobacterales bacterium
CCGTCGCCAGGGCGAAGGCGATCAGTTTTGGCCATGGCCTCGGTCCCTCATCGGGCGCGATCTCTTCTCCCAAGCCGGCCTGGTGCCAGGCATCGGTCCTGGTCTCGAACATCCAGGAAGGCATGCCGGTGCGCCGCTCCGCCCCGGAATCGTCGGGACCCTCGTCGGGTCTGGTTGGCTCCTTCTCGGCCATCGTCCGAGGTTAGCCCGGCTGGGCTTCGGACGGTCCGTGGATCACTCCCGTGCCAAAACCCTGCCGGGCCGGAAGGAGTGATCCGCTGGACGTTCGCTGGTAAAGGGCGCCTCCCGTAGGGGATTTCCGGTGGGCGCAGGTCGAGTCCCCGGCGGGAAGACGGCTATTTGTGCGAGTTCTGATTCAGCGATATATTGCTTTCCAAGACTTGTGGTTGCCTGGCGTGTTCAGGAGGGAAGGTCAGGTCCAGCCGCCATCGCAAACTTTCGGATCACCGATCCGAAAAGAGGAGGGGAATTGAAGACTGCCCGGACTGCCGCACTACTGACAGCTCTCGTCGCCCTTGCGGCAGGGTCCGTTCTTGCCTCGCAGGCTTCGGCGAAGAAGCCGAAGGTCTCGGTCGAGATCGCAACCAAGGACCAGGCTGCGCTGCTCAAGGCGGGGGGGCTCAGCGTCAAGGTCTCCTCTTCCGGCAAGGCGAGCGTGAGCCTCAAGGGAGCGAGTGGAGGCAAGGGGAACCTCTTCCAGGCGTCGAAGGTGAAGTTCAGCAAGAAGGGCAACAAGACGGTCAAGCTGGCACTCACCGGGGCGGGCCGTTCGACACTGTCGGCCTGTGGCTCGCAGTCGGTCCAAGCGACAGGCTCTTACCAGGGTGGCAAGAAGACGGCCAAGAAGGAGCTGGCTTACTCGGAGAAGCAGTGCAAGGCGACGATCCGGTGGACCGAGTACGGCGTTCCGAGGATCCAGGCCGAGGATTACAAGTCACTTGGCTACGGCTACGGCTACTCACTTGCCGAGCAGAACATCTGCTCGATGGCCGATATCTACACGACCGTCAGGGGTGAGAGGTCGCGCTTCTTTGGGCCGGATGCAAGTTACGAAGGGATCAACAACCGCGACTCGGACTTCTTCTTCAAGCAGGCAATAGCCGAGAAGAAGGTCGAGAAACTGCTTGCGAGCGAGAACGATGCCCCCAAGCCGGGAGTCCGCGCAGTGGTCTGGGGCTATGTGAAGGGCTACAACGCCTGGTTGAAGAAGACTGGCGTCGACGAAATTACGGATGAGACCTGTGCCGGCGAGCCCTGGGTGAGGCAGATCTCGGAGCGTGATGCCTACCTGCGCTTCTTCCAGCTCTCGGTCTACGCCAGTGCGAACCAGCTCATGTCGAGAATCGTCAACGCCCAGCCACCGGGGTCGGCCGGGAAGGCCGCCCTCGATTCAGAGGCGGCGGAGGCCGGAACCGAGGCCGGTGATTCCCTGGCCGGCCTGGACGAGCTGGCGCTAGGCTCGAACGCAGTGGGGCTCGGCAGCGAGGCGACCTCGACTGGGAAGGGGATGCTGTTCGGCAACCCTCACTTCCCGTGGCAGGGACAGCTGAGGTTCTTCCAGTCACAGATGACTATCCCGGGGAAGTTGAACGTCAGTGGTGGCAGCCTGCTCGGCTCGCCAGTCGTGCTGATCGGCCACACCGAAGATCTGGCCTGGAGCCATACCGTCTCGACGGCAAGGCGTTTCGCCGTAATCAAGTCTGAGACCTCACCAGGGGATCCGACGTCCTACTTCACCGCGGATGGCAAGAAGAGGGAGATGACCGCGACCAAGGTGACGATCGAGGTCAAGAAGGAGGATGGCTCGATCGAGGAGGAAAGTCGAACCCTCTATTCGACGATCTACGGCCAGGTGGTCATCGGTCTGCCGGCAGCAGGCTTCGAGAACGTGTACGCCTGGACCCCGAACGAGGTCTTCTCACTGATCGATCCGAATGCCCGGAGCTTCCGGTACCTGAACCACTTTTTCGAGGTGAATCACGCGCAGAAGATCGAGGGTGAGGACGGCCTCGAGGGAATCCTGAAGCGGAACCAGGGCATTCCGTGGGTCAATACGATCGGGGCCGACTCGACCGGCAAGGCCCTGTACGCCGACATCGGGGTGGTCCCGAACGTAGATGACGAGAAGCAGCTCGATTGCTCGGTCCAGTCGCCAACCTTTGGGGGTATCTGGGCGCTCCAGAAGATCGCGACCCTGGACGGCACCAGGGCCGGATGCGCCCCGGCCAACTCGCCGGGCGCGGTCGCTCCGGGAATCCTCCCCAACGAAAAGTTGCCGTTGCAGATCCGGGACGATTACACGAGCAACATGAATGACAGCTTCTGGCTGTCGAACCCGGAAGCACCGATCACCGGAATTCCGTCGATCGTCGGCAACATCAATTCGGCGCGATCGCTCAGGACCCGCAACGGCCTGACCCAGATTGCCGAACGTCTTGCCGGTACGGACGGACAGGAGGGCAACAAGTTCACCCTGCCCCAGGTCCAGAACATGCTGACCGGCAACCTCAACTACGGCGCCGAACTGCTCGCTCCTGACATGGTCGGTTTCTGTGCCGGGAAGTCGACGATGAGGCGGTCCAACGGAAACCTGATCGACGTCAGCGCGGCCTGCGATGTCCTGGCCGACTACGACCTGACCGACAGGCTCGACTCCGAGGGTGCCATGCTCTGGAGACGGATCGCCGCGAAGCTGCCGCTGAGCAACGCGAGCCTCTACCTGACTCCGTTCAGTGTCGGGAACCCGGTCAATACGCCGGCAGTCCTGAATACCGAGTTCGTGGTTTCCGGGGCAACCGTGCCGGCAGCCGAGGCCGCGATGGCAGATACGGTCGAGGAGTTCAACACGAGGACCCCCCAGATGCCCCTTGACGCAACGCTCAGGGAGTACCAGTACGTGACCCGTAACGGCGACCGGATCCCGATCCCGGGTGGACCGGGCGGAGCCGGTTCCTACGACGCGATCTCGGCAACCCGCGACTCGACCACCGGGGCGTACAACAACGTGACCGCCGGCACCAGCTTCGTCATCAATGCCTCGCTGGACGGTGCATCCTGCCCGGACGTGAAGACGATCCTCTCCTACTCACAGGCCGCGACCAATGCGGCATCACCGAATTACGATGATCAGACCAAACTATTCTCGGACTACGGCTGGGTAGAGGACCGTTTCTGCCTGGATCAGCAGCTGGCCGACCCGAGCCTGAGGATCGAGGAGCTGAACGGCGGGGCGCCCTAGGCGATCCCCACCGGGGGATCGCTGGGTGATTTCGTCGTTTGGCCCCGGCCGGGGCCAAGGCATTTCCCACCTATACTCTCGGAGTGTTGACTGACCGGTCAATCAACTTCCGGGCAGGGTGGGTCCAATCAAGGCAGCAGTAGTCCAGATCAACAGTACGCTCGACCCCGAGGGCAACCTGGCCAAGGCACGGCGCCAGATCGAGGGTGCCGCCGGGGCCGGTGCAGACCTCATCGTGCTGCCGGAGAAGTGGCCGTTTCTAGCCGCGGAAGGTGGGATCCTGGAAGGAGCCGAGGGGATCGACGGGCCAGCCATCACTGCGGCCCGGGGATGGGCGCGGGAGTTCGGTACGACGCTCGTCGCGGGCAGCTTCTGCGAGGCCCACGGAGACGGTCGGTACACCAACACCTCGTTGCTGATCGATCGCGATGGCGAGATTCAGGTGACCTACCGCAAGCTCCACATGTTCGATGTCGAGGTCGACGGCACTTCCTATCGGGAGTCGGCCTTCGAGGAGGCCGGTTCGGATTTCGTCGTAGCCGAATTGGGGGAGGCCCGGATAGGCATGGCCATCTGTTACGACCTCCGGTTCCCCGAGCTGTTCAGGGAGCTGGCGATGCTCGGGGCCAACGTCTTCAGCCTCCCAGCCGCATTCACACCAACTACGGGCCGGGACCACTGGGAGGTACTGCTGCGGGCGCGGGCGATCGAAAACCAGGCCTTCCTGCTCGCTGCCGACCAGTTCGGTGAGGCCGAGCCCGGTTACGGATTCTGGGGGCACTCGATGATCGTCGATCCCTGGGGAACCGTCCTCGCAGAGGTCGATGAGGGTGAGGGTTTCGCCGTGGCCGAGCTCGATTTCGCCCGGCAGTCAGAGGTCAGGGCCGACCTCCCGGCACTCTCCCACCGCAGAACCGATCTCTTTCCGACGGGGTCAGCCTGATGTCCGGCACCGTTGCGGCCGAGCGCCGTCGCCAGATACTCGATGCCGCCGTGAGGGTGATCTCCCGCCAGGGATTTCACTCGACCAGGGTGGCCGACATCGCCGACGAGGCCGGCGTCGCCTACGGCCTCGTCTACCACTACTTCCCCTCCAAGGAGAACGTGCTGGACGAACTGTTCGTCGAGAGGTGGTCACTGCTGCTCGAAGCGATCAAGGAAGCCGATGGGACCGATCTCCCCCCGCGCGAAAAGCTCGGCGCGGTGGCCGGCTTCATCATCGATTCTTACCGGTATGACCCCGATCTGATGAAGGTGATCATCGTCGAGGTGACCAGGGCGG
>JBBAUQ010000128.1:0-4483 GCA_040398125.1 Solirubrobacterales bacterium
GCCGAAAGATCTCCGGGGTCCCCCGGCGGTCGGGCGGGGCCGGCCGGTTGGCTCGGGCGCACCGCGTCAGGGTGTACCAGGAAAACCGCTATTCTTGGCGGTCGCCTCGGCTTCTTTGTCGGGGTCGTTTTTTTCGGAGTCTCCCCAACGAGGGGAGCGAAACCTGCAAGCAGAGGAAATATGGCACGCGGAGACGTCCGCATCGCGGTGACACTCGCCTGTGAGAACTGCAAGCGACGCAACTACCAGACAAACAAGTCGAAGCGGAACACGCCCGACCGTCTGACCGTGCGCAAGTACTGCCCCTGGTGCAAGGACCACCAGGAGCACCGGGAAACCCGCTGATGGGTAAGTCGCGTGCCCAGAAGAAGGCCGAGCGCCGGGCCCGTGAAGAGGCCGGGCAGGACCGGGTTTCGGAGTCCGAGGCCCAGCACGACACCCAGGTCCCGAAGTCCGGTGACATCGCCGAGATCGAGGCGGTCGAGGCCGGGATGGCTGCCGGGGCGCCCGAGGAGGCCCTCGAGACCCCGGACGCGCCCAAGCAGAAGGCGATCGACTCCAAGGAGGAGAAACGCCGCCGCAAGCAGGAAGAGAAGCAGGCCAAGGCCGAACAGAAGCGTCGGGAAGAGGAGGCGCTTGCCAAGCGGGCCAAGGAGGCCAAGGGCGAGCGCAAGCGGGGCGGGGTAATTGCATTCCTGGCCTCTTCATGGGCCGAGCTGAAGCGAGTCCAGTGGCCGGATCGCGACACCCTGTTGCAGGCCACCGCTGTGACGCTGATATTCGTGGTGATCGCCGCGCTCTACCTCGGGGTGCTCGACCTGGCCTTCAACTGGGTCGTCCAGAGAGTGATCTAGGACAGGAGCGCATTCATGTATCGCTGGTACGTAATCAACACCTACTCTGGCCATGAGAACAAGGTCAAGCAGAACCTCGAGCACCGGATCGAGTCGATGGGCCAGGGTCACCGCATCCGTCAGGTGATCGTCTCCACCGAGCAGGTGGCCGAGACCAAGAACGGTCAGAAGGTCCCGGTCGCGAAGCGGACGCTGCCGGGTTACGTGCTGGTCCAGATGGAGATGACCGACAACTCCTGGGGCGTGGTCAAGAACACTCCCGGGGTGACCGGGTTCGTCGGCCAGCGCGACGATCCTGTGCCCCTGACCAAGCCGGAGGTCGACCGTTTGCTGCATCGCGAGACCGCCGAGAGGCCCCGCACCCAGGCCCAGTTCGAGATCGGTGAGACGGTCAAGATCATCAGCGGTCCGCTGGCCGACTTCTCGGGCGAGATCGCCGAGATCAACGAGGATCAGTCCAAGCTCAAGGTGCTGGTCTCGATCTTCGGCAGGGAGACTCCCTCCGAGGTCGGCTATGAACAGGTGAAGAAGATCTAGCCCAGGCCGGCGGCCAGGCAGAAAGCGAAGCGAGAATGGCGAAGAAGGTTCAGACGATGATCAAGCTCCAGATTCCGGCCGGGCAGGCCAACCCGGCCCCGCCGGTGGGACCGGCCCTGGGCCAGCACGGGGTGAACATCATGGACTTCTGCAAGGCGTTCAATGCCCAGACCCAGCAGGAGGGCGGGACGATCATCCCGGTCGAGATCACGGTCTACGAGGACCGGAGCTTCGATTTCATCACCAAGACCCCGCCGGCGGCCGTCCTGATCAAGGAGGCCTGCGGGATCAAGAAGGGATCGGGTGAGCCCCACGTGGACAAGGTTGCGACGATCACCCAGGCCCAGATTCGCGAGATCGCCGAGCGGAAGATGCCGGACCTGAACGCCAACGACATCGAGGCTGCCTCCAAGATCATCGCCGGGACGGCCCGCTCGATGGGCGTGGAGGTCGAGTAGCCGTGGCCCACGGAAAGCGATTTCGCAAGGCCTCCGACAAGCTGATGAGCGGTCGGACCTATCCGCCAGGCGAGGCGATGACCCTGATCAAGGAGACGGCCTCGGCCGGTTTCGACGAGTCGGTCGAGCTGCACGTCAGGCTCGGAGTGAACGTCAAGCATGCCGAGGAGCAGCTACGCGGAACCCTGGCCCTGCCGAACGGGCTCGGTCGGGATGTCCGGGTGGCCGTGTTCGCCCAGGGGGACAAGGCCCGGGACGCCGAGGCCGCCGGGGCCGATGTGATCGGCGCCGACGACCTGGCCGAGAAGATCGAGGGCGGCTTCGACGATTTCGACGTGGTGATCGCCACCCCGGACCTGATGCCGACGGTCGGCCGACTGGGCCGGGTCCTCGGCCCCTCGGGCAAGATGCCCAACCCGAAGGTCGGCACGGTGACCGAGGAGATCGAGAAGGCGGTGAGTGAGACCAAGTCGGGCAAGGTCGAGTACCGGACCGACCGGCAGGCGATAGTCCACATGGTGATCGGCAAGGCCTCCTTCGATCCGGAGCAGCTGCTGGAGAACTACGCAGCGGTGATCGACGAGATCTCGAGGGCCAAGCCCTCCTCGACCAAGGGCCGCTACATAGTCTCGGTGTCGGTCTCGACCACGATGGGCCCCGGCATCCCGATCGACCCGAACCTGACTACCGAGGCCGAAATCCTGCCCGAGGGCGCCGCAATGGCATCCACCAACGGCAGCCCGGCACCGGCTGCTCCGGCGGAAGAGGCCGAACCGGTCGCAGTCGAAGAGACCGAGGTCGAAGTGGAAGCCGAGGAAGCGGCGGAGCCCGAAGACGGGGCCGAGGCCGGGGAGTCGGAAGAGGCCGAAGTCGAGGTAGAGGAGACGGTCGAGGTGGAGGCCGAGGAACCGGCCGAGCCGGATGATTCAGACGGCGGGAGTGAGGACGAAGGCTCCTCGGAAGAGTCCGAAGACGACCAGGCGGAGGCTGACTCGGAGGACTGATCGAGGCGGCCGCTCCCGAGCGGTACCTGTATATTCCGGAATCTGCCAGAGACCGCCGGTCGGGCGATAGCCCTTAATTCCGGTGCAGGTGGTGTGAGGACAGCAACGTCCCTGCCCGCCTGCGAGCGGGATTTTTTATGGCTTTGGCACCCCGGGACAGGCCTTCTACCGGGGAAGGGCAGTGAGCAGATGAGGGTCTTCGGGCAGAAAAAGCAAGACGGAAAGCAGATAGATGAAACGTGAGGAAAAAGAGGCGCTGGTCGAGGAGATTGGCCGGGAGATCGAGGAAGCCGAGGCCATCTTCGCGATCGACTATCGCGGTATCTCGGTCACCCAGTCGGCTGAGCTTCGCG
Organism: Solirubrobacterales bacterium; assembly: GCA_040398125.1. Lineage (GTDB taxonomy): Bacteria > Actinomycetota > Thermoleophilia > Solirubrobacterales > 70-9 > 67-14. The sequence continues at coordinate 3,207 of JBBAUQ010000128.1, forward strand.
GCAAGCTGCGTGACGCCGATGCCTCCTTCCGCGTCGTCAAGAACCGCCTGACCAAGCTGGCCGCTGCCAAGGCCGGTGTGGCCGAGCTCGAGCCGATGCTCGAGGGCCCGACCGCCCTGACCTTCGTCAGGGGCGACACCGCGATGGCAGCCAAGGCGATCACGACCTTCAATCGCGAGTACGAGGTCCTGACCTACAAGGGCGGACTGATGGACGGCGCCGAGCTGGACGAGATCAAGTTCAAGGCGATCGCCAAGCTCCCCTCCCGCGACGCCCTCAATGCCCAGCTCGCCGGAGTGGTGGCGAGCCCGCTGGTCACCTTGACGAGGGGCCTCGGGTCACTGATATCGGGCCTGGCCATCCAGCTCCAGCAGGTGGCCGACCAGGGTCTGGTGGGCGGCGATGAGGCCGGAGCCGAAACAGCAGAGGCTGCGCCTGAGGAGGCAGCCGACGAGGCCGGGAAGGAAGAGGCCGAGGAGTCCAACGAGACCGAAGCCGCTGAGGAAGGCGACCAAGGCGGGGATGACGAAGCGGCTGCGGAAGCCGGCGACTCGGAGGCCGAGGCCGACTCCGGAGATGCTGCCGGAGAGGCAGATGCCGAAGAGCCTGAAGCCGAGGCTGCCGAAGGCGAGGACTCGGGGGATGATGAGGCCGAGCCGAGCGCGGATGAAGACGGCGAGGCCGAGGGGGGCACCGGTGAGGATGAGCCTGAGCCGACCCCTCCAGAGACCGAGAGCGATGAGGCCGAGAGCGACACCGAGGGTTCAGACGAGGCCGCGGAAGAGGCCGGTGAAGACGGTGGCGAGGAAAGCGACTAGGTCGTAGCCACAGCTCGAAGGTCGAGTCATCGACCGGAAAATTTTGGACAGAAAAAGCGTCAAAGGAAAAAGGAAACGAGGAAAGCATGGCAACCAGTACTGAAGAGTGGATCGAGGAACTGAAGGGGATCTCGGTGCTCGAGCTCTCAGAGAGGATCAAGGCCCTCGAGGAGGAGTTCGGTGTCTCGGCCACTGCCGTGGCAGCTGCCGCGCCGGCAGCCGGTGGCGGAGGCGGCGATGCCGGTGATGGTGGCGAGGAAGAGGGCGCGACTGTAGACGTCGTTCTGACCGACGTCGGTGACAAGAAGGTCCCGGTGATCAAGGTCGTGCGTGGTGCTACCGGCCTGGGCCTGAAAGAAGCCAAGGCCCTGGTTGACGAGGCACCCAAGCCGGTCAAGGAAGGGATCGAGAAGGAAGAGGCCGAGAAGCTCAAGGCCGAGCTGGAAGAGGCCGGCGCCA
>JBBAUQ010000129.1:0-407 GCA_040398125.1 Solirubrobacterales bacterium
AGCGACGTCGCCGAAGGCGGCGATCACCGACGTGTCGAACGACACGACGATCACCGAGTCGGTGCGGCCGAGTTCGGCGATCTCGTCGGCGAGCGTCTGCGCCGCACGACCGGCCCGTTCGAGGTCGGGCTCGCCGTCGGGCGTCTCCTGGATCTTGATCTCCACGTCGAGCACGTGGTCGGGGAACGCCGTCGCGACCGAGCGGAAGGTCTCGATGCGGAAGTCGTCGGGTCCGTAGCCGTCGGGAGCCGGTCGGTCGCCGGTCCGGATCCCGCGCAGGGTGTAGGCGTCGTCGGGGAGCGAGCGCTCGGACCACGTTCCCTCGACGAACCAGTGGGCGTTGTCGAGGGCCGCCAACTGGTCGTAGGTGAAGTCGCGGACGGGCCCGGTCGCCTCCGTGGTCCGGT
>JBBAUQ010000129.1:417-4465 GCA_040398125.1 Solirubrobacterales bacterium
CGTCGTGATGGACGACGAGCACGTCATCGGCCGTGAGCATGACGTCCATCTCGAGCACGTCGGCACCGGCGAGCGCCGCCCGGGTGAAGGCGTACATGGTGGAGTGGGGTGCCTCGAAGTCGCCGCCGGCGTGGGCGATCACGACGGGCCGGTCGAGGGCGAGCAGGTCGGCGACGGTCCGTGCCTCCGGCGCCGTGACCCGGTCGATCGCCCGGGCCGGGGCGACCGTCGTCGGCGGTGTCGTCACCGGGGGAGCGGTCGTCGGTGGCGTGGTCGTGGGCGGCGTCGTCGCCGGGGGACCGGTCGTCGCCGGGGGACCGGTCGTGGGCGGTGTCGTCGGGCCGCCGTCGGCGGTCTCCTCGGCCCCGTCACCACCGCCACAGCCGGCGAGGGTGACGACGACGAGGAGTCCGGCGAGGAACAGGCGTCGGTCGGGGGCCGGGCCGACGCCCCGCCGCCTCAGAGCCGGCTCCAGTCGATCGTCGCCGTCGACGGGTCGTTCGGGAGATAGCGGATCGGGATCCGGGTCCCGGGCTGGGTGGGCAGGTACTTGCCGTCCGGCACCCGGACCATCGCTTCCGTCCGCATCTCCGAACCGCCCGTCGGGGTGTAGGTGAACAGGACGTGCATGAGCGGGTCGTCGGCGCGGTCGGCGGGCAGCCCGCCAGCGACCTGGCCGGCGGTCATCCCGGTCGGGGCGGCGAACTGCAGGACACCCTCGCTCGGGACCCCGGCGGCGATGATGGCGTCCGAACTCTGCTGCTGGCCGGACGCACCACTCATCGGCGAGTAGGCGCCCATCGGGACGACGGGTCGGCTCGAGTCGAACGAGACCTTGCTGGGGTCGTTGCGGTCGATCACGACCGGCACGGTGGCCCCGGGCTGGATCATGCCCCACTGCGCCCGGTTCACGGTGATCTTGAACTTGGCCTGGTACGGCGGTGTCGTCCCGTTGGTCACCATCGCCGTGATCTCGAACACGGCGTTGACCCCGCTGAGGGTCATCCCGGTGTCGCGGACGCCCGTGACCTTGCCGGTCCCGGGCAGTCCGTCGGCCGGCCCGCTGGTGTCGACGCCACCCAACGACTTCGAGACGAGCAGCATGATCGCCCCGGGCACGCCGAGCGAGGTGAGTGCCGTGAACGGGCTCATCATGAACAGCGAGTCGCGTCCGCCGAGGAAGTCGAGCCCGATCAGGACGGCCGCTGCGACCAGGAAGCCGCTCCCGAGGAAGACGAGCAGCACTCGGACCCTTCGTGTGGTTCCCCCCATCGTCCCCTCCGGTTCGGACGTCGTGCCGTCCCACGGCGGGACGGACGGCGACAACATAGTCCCGGTCCGTCACGCCGGGAAACGGGTGGTGCCGTTCCCCGGACCGGAGGCGGACGGGAGCAGCCGGGGAGTCGGGCACGTGTTCGACTCCCGGTGACGCCTTCCCCGCAGGACGTCCACCGTGCGCCACCTGCCCCGTCGCCGGTGGGTCTGCGGCTCCGGGCCGATCGGACGCCCGTGATCACCCGCCCCGAACCCGCCGACACGGCCCGTCAACGGCGACGGCACCCGCGTCCCCTCGACCCCACGGCACCGGACCGGGATCGACCAACCACTGCACCTCAGGTGGTTCGCAGCGTGTAGCGGATCGGGAGGCGCTTGTGGCCGCTCACGAACACCGCCTTCGACGTCGACGGCTCGCCGTCCAACTCGACCGACTCGAGTTCGGGCACGAGCCGCGAGAACAGCGACCGCAACTCCATCCGGGCGAGTTGGGCGCCGAGGCAGAAGTGGATCCCGAATCCGAAGGCGATGTGCCGGTCGGCGTTCGGGCGGGTCACGTCGAACCGCAGCGGGTCGTCGAAGAGGCGTGGGTCGAGATTGGCGGCGGTGTAGTTGAGCATCAGCCAGTCACCCTTGGCGACGGATCGGCCACCGACCTCGGCGTCGTCCTGGGCGTGCCGCATGAAGTGCCGGACCGGTGAGGCGAGCCGGATCATCTCGTCGACGGCGTTCGGCACCAGGTCGGGACGATCCTGGAGGAGGGCCAACTGGTCCGGGTTCGTGGCGAGGCGGTACATGCCCTCGGCCATCGAGGCCGAGGTGGTGTCGTGGCCGGCCGTGGCGACGATCGTGTAGTACCCCATCTGTTCGAGGGCCGGCATCGGCTCACCGTCGATGGTCCCGTTGGCGATGAGGCTCGCGAGATCGTCGCGGGGGTGGGCCTGTCGGTCGGCGGTGAGACCCGAGAAGTAGGTGTAGAAGTCGAGGAGGATGTTGGTGATCTCCTCCGGGGTGGCCTCGCCGCGCTGCAGGTCCGGATCGGTCGCCCCGAACAGTTCCTGGGTCAACCGCAGCATCCGCGGGTAATCGGTCTCGGGGAGTCCGAGGATCGCCAGGATCACCTGGAGCGGGTAGTTCATGGCGATCTGCTGGTTGAAGTCGATGCGACCACCGGCCGACCGCAGGGTGGCCACCGCCTGATCGCTCAACTCGTCGAGGCGGCCCCGGAGACGATCGAGGCTCGCCGGCTTGAACCAGTCGGCGGTCAGCCGGCGGTACTTCAGGTGGTCCGGGTCGTCCATGTGGATCAGCGTCCGGATCTGTGGCCCGCTCGCCGTGCTCGCAGCGATCCCGACGTCGTTCGTGAGCACCGGGAACGGAGCGTTGGTGAACAGCTTGGGCTGCCGCTCCACCGTCATCACCTCGTCGTGCCCGATCACCGCCCAGAACGGCTGGAAACCGGGTGCCTCGATGCGGTGGATCGGCCCGATCCCGTGGAGGGCGAGCGCCTCGCGCCGCCACGCGTCCATGTCGCCGTAGCGGTGCGGGTCGTGGAACAGATCGGTGATCATCGACGCCCTCCTCGGTGTCGTCCGGTCGTGTCTCGTCCCCGTCACGGTCCGGCCGTCATCGGGACACATCGACATCTCAACACACCGCCGTCCCGGCGAACGGGTCGGCGCATCCCGTGGAGATCGGCCCTGCCGTGCGGTCGTCGCTGCGTCGATCATCGATCCGGTGGTGTCCGAAGCCGGAGGGCGGCCGTCGTCCACGCTCCGGATCCCACTCGCCGACGGGTCACGGCTCGTCGTCCGACCGATCCGCCGGCGCGACCTGCCGCCGATCCGCCGACTGCACGAGGCGCTGTCGCCCGAGGCCCGCTACCTGCGGTTCTTCACGCCGACGCTCCCGGGCGACGGTTACTTCGAGCGTCTCGTCGCCGTCCGTGACCGTGGCGGCGTCGGCCTCGTCGCCGAGGACCCCGACGGTGCGATCGTCGCCGTCGTCGACGTCGAGCCGCTCGCCGACGGCAACGGGGAACTCGCACTGGTCGTCGCCGAGGACTGGCGGGGTTGGCTCGGGCCGTACCTGGTCGAGTTGGCGAGTCGTGCGGCCGCCCGTCTCGGCATGCCGAACCTCGAGGTGCAGGAGTTGACGTCGAACGGGGCGATGCGGGCGATCACCCGTTCCCGCGGTGAGGCGTTCATGGCGGGTTCCGACTGGCACGAGGTCCGGGTCGTCGTCGGCACCTCGGGAGCGGCACCGTCCTGGTCGCCCGGCGACCGGCCGCGGGTCCTGGTGGAGCAGCACGGTGTCGCCTTCGATGCGGTCGCCGGGCTCCGGGCGGCCGGGTTCGACGTCCTGGCCTGTGCCGGCCGGACCGTGCACGCACCGTGGTGTCCGCTGCTCGAGGGCCGACGGTGCCCGCTCGCCGAGGGCGCCGACACGGTCGTGGTGGCGATGCCGCCCGGTCCGGACCGCAGTCGGCTCGTGGCCGCCCACCGGGAGCGCACCGACCGGGTCGTGGTGCTGACACCGGGTCGTCAGCCGGTCACGTCCGAGCGGCTGGTGGAGGCGGTCGGAGCGTGGGTCCACGGCCCTGCGGCCGGGTCGTGACCGGTCAGATCTCGACGTGGGTGCCGACCTCGAAGACCCGCTCGGCGGGGAGCCGGAAGAACCGGGAGGCGTCGGCAGCTGAGCGGTGGAGGACGACGAACAGGTGTTCCCGCCATGGGTGCATCCCCTCGGGCACCCCTGGCCGGACCGTCTCGCG
>JBBAUQ010000130.1:0-4452 GCA_040398125.1 Solirubrobacterales bacterium
CTAGAGTTCCGCAACTTAGTTAACCGGTTTCGGTTAACCAGAAAGATCGACAAGAGGTAGATCCACTGCATCGATGTGACGGCAGGTGGGACACCTGAATCACATGAGAGATGCGTGAGGAGCAAGGACTGTGCTGGTACTGACGAGAAAGACTGAAGAAAGCATCCTGATCGGCGACAACATCGAGATCAGGGTCCTCGGCGTTTCGGGTGACAAGGTCCGGATCGGGATCGAGGCCCCCAGGGAGATCGAGGTCTTCCGCAAGGAAGTCGCCGGCAGGGAAGGCCCGGTCCCGACCAACGGGAACGCCCCGGCTGAGTAGTTCCGAGCGGTAGCCGGCCTCAGCCGGCGAGAAGGGTGAGGGCCTCGAACATCGCGACCGTCACCACGATGACGGTCACGGTCAGGCAGACGGCCAGCACGGCAAAGCGAACCTTCGCGTTCTGCTGGTGCCGGGTCACCTGGCGAAACCTCGAGCGGGTTATCGCCCTCTTGCGGAGCTGCTCACGCCGCTCCTGTTCCAGCTCCTTTTGCCGCTCGAAAGCGGACTCGAACTGGCCCATGCTCTGTTTCATCTTCATGATCTGATCACCGTCGGGCAGTCGTAGTTGGCGAATCGGGGCTACCCGAGCGAGCTTGGCACGCTAGCAAAGGGGGCCAGGCGCGCCGGCTGAACCGCTCCCGGCTGCCGGATTCGGCCGCCTCGTCAGGGGACGCGCCGGACGTTCTCCAGCAGTGTTTCCTTGATCTTGGCGATGATCTCCAGCGCCTCGCTTCGCTCGCGCTGCCAGACGTTTCGACCGAAGATCACCCCTGAACCACCGGCCCTCATGATCGATTCGGTGTTGCCGATCACGGTCGCATCATCGGCCTTCGATCCGCCCGAGAGAACCACGAGGGCCCGTCCGGCAGACTCGACGGACTGGCGGATCGCCTCGTCCTGGGTCACTTCCATCTCGTTGTAGGGCGGCTGGGTGTCCCGGTCCTTTTCGGGATCGATCTTCGGCATGTTGAGCTTGACCACATCGGCACCCATCTCCATCGCCAGCCGGGCCGCGTAGTCGATCGCGTAGAAGGAGACCTGGCCCCCCTTGCGGTCGATCGCCTCACCCCTGGGGTAGGACCAGATGACCAGCGGCATTCCGTACCGGTCGCAGTCTTCACGCACCTGCCGGAGCTGCTCGAGATCCTCGCCCTGGCGCGGTGAGCCGACGTAGAGGGTGTAGCCCACGGCGTCGGCGCCCAGCCTGACGGCGTCTTCGACCGAGGCGTTGCAGGTCGAGAGGGCCTGGTCCGAGGGAGGGATGTCGGTCTTGCCGTTCACCTTGAGGATCAGGGGCACCTGTCCGGCGTAGTCGGGGTAGTACTTCTCGGCCATCCCGATCTGGCAGGCAAGCGCCGAGTAGCCGGCTTCCACGGCGAGCTCGAACTGGTAGGACGGATCCTTGGAGGCCGGATTGGGGAAGAAGTCACGCGGTCCGTGCTCGATCCCCTGGTCGATCGGCAGGAGCATCAGCGTTCCGTGGCCAGGCCCGAACTCGTAGAGAAGCCTTCTCAACCGCGCCTTCTTCCCGGGGGGCAGGATCTCCAGCAGTGACTTCTGCTCGGTCAGGGTTCCGGATTCCATCTTTTTCTAGCGCCTCCTAAACTCGTTGTCCGAATCCCAGTATGCCAAGGGAGGGCCCATCGGGCGCCTCCGGCTATCCTCGGCAGGATCCAGTGGACCCCAACCAGATGAGCGAAACCGAACTCCAGGTCGTTTGCAAGTCCTGTGGGGCCGAAGTGAGCCCCTACGTGACCGAGTGCCCGTACTGCGGGGCCCGCCTGCGCAAGCGGGCACCGAACCTCGAGGAGCGAGACGGCGGGCTCGCCCCGCGGCGCTCACGGCGAGAGAAACTGAGGGAGCGGCGCCGCGGACTGCCCCGTCCCTCGCTGCGGCCCGGAGCCTGGGCTACCGGGCTCCTGTTGGCCGGCTCGGCAGTCCTGTTGGTCGTCCGGCTGGCCCTGGGCGAGGACACCATCGGTTTCGGGGCGGTCGGGGCACCATCACCGGCCGAGTGGTGGCGCTTCCTGCTCGCCCCCCTGGTCTACGAAGGGGTCGGTTACCTGTTCGGTGCCGGTCTGGCGATCGCCTTCTTCGGTGCGGCAGTAGAGCAGAGGCTCGGTACCCCGGCCACGGCCGTTCTCCTGATCGCCTGCGGCAGCCTGGGGATACTCGGGGCGTTCGCCCTGGCCGACCAGCGCGGTGCGGTGGAAGTCCTGGCCGGGGGCAACGGCACGGCTCTCGGGGTGATCGCGGCCTGGTGGGTCATCAGGCGCACGGAGGCCCGGCGCTCGGGCGAGTCCGACTCCGTTGACTGGGTACCGGCCCTGATCGCGGCCGTGGTGATCCTCGCCCTCTCCCTGGTCCAGGGGACGGCCGAGCCGTTCGCGGCGATCATCGGCGGGGCGACCGGAGCCCTCGCAGCCGTGATCAGCTCTATCGGCAGCCGGCGGGCGCCGGGATGAGGGTCCCGGGCTAGATGAACGGGGAAGCGAATGAGCCCGAGTCCGAGGAGCGCCTGAGGGCGGCCCTCGAAAGACTCTCTGACGGGGAGGGTCTGGCCGAGGCCGAACGGGCGATCTCCCAGGTCGCCCCGGAGCTGCGGGTGGCCCTGGCCGACGCCCTGGCGAGCGGGGGCTGGTTCGGCCAGTCCCATGACGCCGAAACACTCAAGGCGGCGACGATCCCGGATGAGGAACTTCGCCTGGAAGCCGTGAGGGCCCTCTTGACCGAAGAGACCAACATCGGAATGATGGTCGGCGTTGCCGTCGGCTGGGCCCTCAGGGCCGAGCTCGACGGACCTGAACGGGAAAGCGAACTAGGAGGTAGTTGACGGTGGAGCTGCACTATCACGGGCATTCCTGCTTCGAGATCACGGACGGGGAGACGACCCTGCTGGTCGACCCCTTCCTGACCCCGAACAACCCCAAGGCCGACGTCACGGCCGAAGACGTAAACCCGACCCACATCGCCCTGACCCACGGTCACGCCGACCACGTGGCCGATGCCGTAGCGGTTACCACCCGCACCGGGGCCGAGGTCGTGGCAGTGGTCGAGCTGGCAAAGTGGCTCGAGGCCCAGGGTCTGGAATCGGTCCATGACCCCAACATCGGTGGCACGGTCCGTTTTCCCTGGGGGTCGGTGAAGCTCGTCCAGGCCTTCCACACCAACACGGCCCCGGGTGCCGGGGAGGACGCCTTCAGCCCGATCGACGGCACGGTGATAGGGCTGCCCTCCGGGCTGATCATCGAGTTCAACGGGTTGACCATCTACGACGCCGGAGATACCTGCCTGTTCGGTGACATGGAGCTGATCGGCAAGCGCCACGAACCCGACATCGTGATGCTCCCGATCGGCGGCCACTACACGATGGACCGGGAGGACGCGGCCTACGCTGCCGGCCTGGTCGGGGCCGAAAGGGTGATGCCCATCCACTACAACACCTTCCCGGTGATCGAGACCGACGTCGGGGCCTTCGCCCGGGACATCAAGTCACAGGGGCTCACCGATCTGGTGCTGAACCCGGGTGAGACGGTGACCCTCTAACCGAGGGACCGACCGGAGCCGCCGTCAGGCGGTCAGAGCTACTGGCCGGGTGCAGGTGCGGGCGGAGCGGGAGTCTCGGGATCGACCGGGACCTCGGGCTCGACCGGTGGGTCGATTACCTCTGGCGGGGTCGGCTCGGCCGGGACGTCGACCACGGTGCCCTCGAGACCGGGCGGCGGCGTTGCGCTTCCCGTGGTCGGGGTAGTCGTGGCCGAGGCATCGGTCGGTGGCGTGGTGGTCACCGGGACTATCTCGACGACTTCTTCGGTCGCCGGTTCGGGCTCGACCACTGCGGCTACCGTCACGATTTCGGCTTCCTCGTCAGCCACCTCAGTGGAGGCCAGGACGGGCGGGGCGTTCTTGGTCTCGGCGACCACGGCGGGGCCAACCGGTGAAGTTGCCTGGTCGGTGACGATCGCCTTACGAACCTCGACCGCGCCTGCAGTGATCACCGCGGCGGTAGCGATTCCTGCGACGGCCTTGAGGCCGACGGCGCTGCCGATGGCTCCGAGGCCGGAAGCTGCTCCGCCGGCTCCTGCGGCGGCGGCACCGGCACCAGTTACTCCGGCTGCCGAACCTGCTGCGCCTGCCCCGATGGAGGAACCGACAGTGGCTCCGCCTCCGCCGAGTCCGAGCTTGGACAGGAGTGCCATCTTGATTGCGACGATCGGTCCGACCGGGACCAGCATCGCCAGCGTTCGTGAGTCACACCGAAGCTGCTTGCGGAAGGCGGCGCAGCCTTCACAGTCCTTGACGTGGCGGCGAACCGGCCCGGAAACCTTGGCCAAACCCTCGGCCGCCTCGGCCAGCTCGACCTTGACCTCACCGCAGGTCAGTGCCCTGGCCTGGCTCGCCTCGGCGAG
>JBBAUQ010000131.1:0-4445 GCA_040398125.1 Solirubrobacterales bacterium
GACATAGACCGACTGGCCGCGCTCTGTCGGGAAAAGGGAGCCGAGTTGGTCGTCGTCGGCCTGCCGCGAACCCTCGCCGGGGAAGAGGGCCCCCAGGCAGAGGAAACCCGAGCCTTCATCGAGTCTCTCGCGGCTGCCGTGGAAGTACCGGTGGAGACCTGGGACGAGAGGTTCACCACCCGGATGGCCAACGCGACCCAACGCGAGACCGGATCCCGGGCCGACGAGGACTCGATAGCCGCGGCCCACCTCCTCGAGGGATACCTCCACAGCAGACAGGGCAGCGGACCGGGACCCGGGACATGACGGATCTCTGGTTCGAAGACGAAGAGGAGCGGGACTCTGAGCTGAGGGAGCGGGTTCTGGAGCGCCGGCGACGGGACTCCCGCAAGCGGGGCCGTCGCCAGCTGGTCGTCCTCTCGATCTTCGGGCTTCTGGCCGTCCTCGGGGTCGCGTTCCTGGTGGCACTCTTCCAGCCGTTCAGCGGGGACGGGGAGGGTGAACCCTTCCCGGTGGTCATTCCGGAAGGTAGCGGGGCCGCCGAGATCGGGAACATCCTCGAAGAGCGGGACGTGATCGCCAGCTCCCGCTTCTTCCGGCTACGCGTCAGCCTTGCCGGCGCGGCCGACTCCCTCTTCTTCGGCAGGCATTTCTTCCGGCGGAACATGAGCTACTCGGCCGCCATAGCCGAGCTCGGCAGGGAGCCGAAGAGCGATGCGGTGACCGTGGTCGTCCCGGAGGGGCTCAGCAGGTCCGAAACGGCCGAGGCGGTGGGTGCCGAGGGAGTAGCCGGTGATTACCTCGCTGCCTCGCGCGAGTCTCCCGAACTCGACCCCGAAGAGTTTGGGGCCGACGGTCGGGCGACCAGTCTCGAGGGCTTCCTCTTTCCGGCAACCTATGAGCTCGGTGCCCGTGATGACGCCGGAGTCCTGGTCAGCCAGCAACTTGCCGCCTTCCGGGACAACATCGCCAAGGTCGATTTCAGCTATGCCAGGGAGAAGAACCTGAACGTCTACGACGTGATCACCATCGCTTCGATGGTCGAGCGGGAGATCTCGATCGATCGCGAGAGACCCCTGGCTGCCGCCGTCATCTACAACCGGTTGAGACGGGGCGAACCGTTGGGTATCGACGCGACGATCCGTTTCGCGACGGATAACTGGGAGCGTCCTTTGACCGAAAGTGAACTGGCCATCGACTCGCCGTACAACACACGCCTCAATGCCGGACTCCCGCCGGGGCCCATCGGGAATCCTGGACTGGCCTCGATCCGTGCCGCCGCCAACCCTGCCCGAAGCGACGTCTGGCTCTATGTCGTGAAGCCCGGGACCTGCGGTGAGCACGTGTTCACCGATTCGCTCGAGGAGCACAACCGCAACGTCGAGATCTACCAGGAAGCCCAGGCCGAGGCCGGCGGTTCACCGACGGACTGCGGTTGAGAGACTGAGCCGATGAACGAGAGCTCGCCCCGCAAGAAACTGGCCGTTCTCGGCTTTCCCGTCTCGCACTCCCGTTCCCCGGTGATGCAGACCGCGGCGCTGGCCGACTTAGGCATGACGCCGGAGTGGAGTTACGAGGCGATCGAGGTCGAGCCGGAGGAGTTCGCCGGGAAGGTTGCCGAGATGGCCGCCGGTGAATTCGTCGGGGCAAACATCACGGTTCCCCACAAGGAGGCTGCCCTCCGGATCGCCGATTCCGCCGGCCAGGCGGCCGAAGAGATCGGGGCGGCAAACACCCTGGTATTCGAAGAAGGCTCGGTCCGGGCAGAGAACACCGATGGACCGGGAGTGCTCGATTCGCTCCCGGACGACCTTCCCCGCAATCGGGCGCTCGTCCTCGGGGCAGGTGGGGCGGCCCGGGCGGCAGTCTGGGCTCTTGGAAGCGACGGCTTCGCCGTGGAGGTGTGGAACCGGACACCGGCCAGGGCAGTCGCCCTGACCGATGAACTCGGTGGAACGGTGGTCGAGCGGCCGCAGGCTTCCGACTACGACCTGATCATCAATGCCAGCACTGCCGGACTGGGAGACTCGGATGCCCTGGCGACACTCCCGGTCGGCTCGGGCGATTTTCGTGAGGGTCAGATGGTGGTCGACCTCGTCTACGGAGCGGGGCCGAGCAGCCTGCTCGAGGTGGCGGCCGAAGATGGTGCCAGGGCGGTGGATGGCCTCGAGATACTGGTCCGCCAGGGCGCTCGATCCTTTGAAATCTGGACCGGTCGGGAACCTTCGCTCGAGGGCATGCGTACAGCGGCTCGGTCCGGCTGAGCCCGGTCGGCCTCAGTCTCGCACCGCGATCGTCAACAGGGGTCGCCCGGCCTGGCGCCGTACCTCGTAGCGGTCCGGCTCGGTCGGCAGGAGGACGTCGAAGATGGCCGGCGCGTAAGGGGTGGCGGTCCCGGTCAGGCCCAGCCCGGTGACCTCGATCACGGCCGTACGGTCGGTCTCGACCTCCAGGACGAGGCGGTCGCCCGGCTTGGCCGTGATCAGCCTCGGTGATTGACCGGCCCTGACACTTATCTCGCGGGTGACGGTCTCGGCCCCCTCGCGCTCTCCCGGGGCGTCGGCTGCCCGGCCCCCGGTAGCGGCCGGCTCAACGGGCCGCTCGGGTGATTCTCCGGGCTTTGGCTCGGCCTCGACGACCTGCCTCTCGGGCTGGGGAGGATCGGGGGCCAGGACCGCCAGGCCGGTCGAGAAGCCGAGCAGGACCAGCATCGCGATGATGAGTTTCCGGGGAGCCATCGGTCAGGTCGATTTCAGCACAGCGCTTGGCAGGGGTTGGCAATACCCTAGGAGTATGCCTTTTCGCTTCACCACAGCCGGAGAGTCCCACGGGCCGGGCCTCGTCGCAATCGTCGAGGGTCTTCCGGCTGGGTTGGAGCTGGACCGGGCCACCCTCGACCGGGACATGGCGAGACGCCAACTAGGTCACGGGCGAGGCGGACGGATGAAGATCGAGACCGACACGGTCGAGATCAGGTCCGGTGTGCGCCACGGCCTGACCCTGGGTAGCCCGATAGCTGCGCTGGTGGCCAATCGTGACTACGAGAACTGGGATGTGCGGATGAACCCCTGGCCGGTCGATGAGGAGGTCCCGCCGATCACCCTCCCGCGCCCCGGTCACGCAGATCTGGCCGGGATGCAGAAGTACAAGCAGGGTGACCTGCGCAACATCCTGGAACGGGCCAGTGCCCGGGAGACCGCCGCCCGGGTGGCAGCAGGGGCGATAGCCCGATCCTTCCTTACGCCGCTGGGGGTAACGGTGGCAAGTCACGTGACGAGCATCGCCTCGGTTTCCGTCGAGGAGCAGACCGATCTTACGGTCGAGGATTTCGAGGGCGTCGACGACGACCCGGTCCGGTGTCTCGACTCCGAGGTCTCGGCCAGGATGGTCGAGGAGATAAACGTCCTCCGCAAGAGGAATGAGAGCCTCGGGGGGACTTTCGAGGTACGCGTCTTCGGGTTGGTGCCGGGACTCGGAAGCCATGTCTCCTGGGACCAGAGGATGGACGGCAGGCTGGCCCAGGCAGTCTGCTCAATCCAGTCGATCAAGGGCGTATCCATCGGCGAGGCCTGGGACGTCTCGAGTCGGCCGGGCTCGGCGGCCCACGATGAGATATTCCACTCCGCCGAGCGCGGGTATTTCCGGGAGACGAATCACGCCGGCGGCCTCGAGGGTGGGATGACCAATGGGGAGCCGCTCTCGGTTCGCGCTGCCATCAAACCTATTTCGACCCTGACCAAGCCGCTGCGCTCGGTAGACACTGCCACCGGGGAACCAGGGCAGGCGCACAAGGAGCGCACCGACTCGACCGTCGTACCGGCCGCCGCCGTGGTTGCCGAAGCCATGGTCTGCCTCGTGCTGGCATCGGCCTACCGGGAGAAGTTCGGTGGCGACCACATGGATGACGTCCTCGATTCCCTCGACGCCTACCGCAGGCGTATCGACTGGCGATGATCTGCCTGGTCGGCTTCATGGGTGCCGGCAAGTCGACGGCCCTCGGGGAGCTCGGACGACAGGGCCTCAGCACGATCGACCTGGACGAGGCGATCGAGGAGCGAGCCGGCAGCTCGATCCCGGAGATCTTCTCCCGGGAGGGCGAGGACGCCTTCCGCAAGATCGAGGAAGAGGTGGCCCTGGAGGTAATCCAGAAGGGTGGGGTTGATGCAGTCGCCCTGGGTGGTGGTGCGGTCACTTCGGATTCGATCAGGCAGGCCCTTGCCGACCCGGACGTCCAGGTGGTCTGGCTCGATGTGTCCCCCGAGCTGGCCTGGGAGCGGGTCTCGGGTTCGGACCGTCCGCTTGCCGGTGACCGGAGTTCCTTCGATCGACTCTTCAGGGAGAGGGAGCTGCTCTACATGGAGCTGGCCGATGTAGTGCTGCCGGGCGGTTCATCCTTCGATGTAGCCGAACTGCTCCCCCTGGTCGCCGGCCTGGGGGACCTGCCT
>JBBAUQ010000132.1:0-4416 GCA_040398125.1 Solirubrobacterales bacterium
GACTCGGCAGGCCCCTGGAGATGGAGGATGGCCTCGGGGAGTCCGAGGTCTACTCGAGGCTTGCCGAACTGGCCGAGCGCAATCGGCCGTCCGGATCTGACCCGGATTTCCTGGGCGCCGGGATGTACGACCACTACGTCCCGGCGATAGTCGGGGCAATCACTTCGAGGTCGGAATTCCTGACCCCCTACACCCCGTACCAGCCAGAGGCGTCCCAGGGGGGACTCCAGGTGATGTTCGAGTTCCAGACGGCCATGTCCGAGCTGACTGCCCTGCCTGTCTCCAATGCCGGCCTCTATGACGGGCCTTCGGCCTGTGCGGCTGCTGCCTACATGGCGCTCTCGGTAACCGGGCGGAGCAAGCTAGTCGTCTCACGCGGACTCCATCCCCACGCCAGGCAGGTCCTGTCGACCCACGCGGTCGGCTTTGGCAGCTCAGTGGTCGAGGTCGATCTGGTCGACGGCCGAACTGATCGCGAAGCCCTGGAGCAGGCGGTCGATGAGGACACCGCGGCGATCTTCATCCAGAGCCCCAACTTCCTCGGTGCGATCGAGGAAGTCGCCGATCTCGCAGAGAAGGCCTCGGCAAGGGGCGCGCTGGTCGTGGTTTCGGCTGACCCAATCTCCCTGGGACTCCTCCGGCCACCGGGCGAGTGCGGTGCTGACATCGCCGTCGGCGAGGGTCAGCCGCTCGGCAACAGCCTCGACTTCGGCGGCCCCTCGTTCGGCTACTTCTGCGCGCGGGAGGACTTCCTCCGCAAGATGCCGGGCCGGATAGCCGGACAGACCGAGGACCTCGAAGGCCGTCGCGGCTTCGTCCTGGCCCTCCAGACGCGTGAACAGCACATAAGGCGGGAGAAGGCCACCAGCAACATCTGTACCTCCCAGGCCCTCAACGCCCTGGGGGCGATGGTCCACCTCGCCTGGCTGGGTCGGAACGGCTTCCGCGAGCTCGGTGAACTGCTGGTTCGCCGGACGGCCTACGCCCGGCAGCGCCTGGCCGCCCTGGAAGGGTTCGAGTTGCTGTACGACGCCCCGGTTTTCAGGGAGTTTGCGGTGCGCTCCACCGAGATCCCGGTCGAGCGGTTGCGGGTTCCTGCCAAGGATGGGCAGGGCTCCCGCCCGATACGGGTTTACCCGTTGGGACCCGACTATCCCGAATACGAAGATGCCTTCCTGGTCGCCCTGACTGAACGGCGAAGCGTCGAGGACATCGACTGGCTGGCAGGGGCACTCGAGGAAGCAGTTCACGCCGGGGCGGAGCGCGCTGCCGGCAGCCCGACCGAGGTGGCGACATGAACCTTGCTGCGACGGCTCCGGCGGCCGGTGAGCCGGCCGAGACGATCTTCGAGAAGTCCGTTCCGGGCCGCCGGGCTGCCCACCTGCCCCGGGCCGGAGCCGGGGTCACTGATCAGCCGGTCTCCGAGCTGATTCCCCCGGAGCTGCTCCGGGACAGGCCGGCCCGTCTGCCAGAGGTCTCGGAGCACCAGATCGTCAGGCACTACAACGCGCTTTCGCGAAGGAACTTCGATCTCGACACGAACATCTACCCACTCGGTTCCTGCACCATGAAGTACAACCCGAAGCTCAACGAGAAGGTCGCCTCCCTGAACGGGTTTGCCGGGCTGCATCCGGCCACTCCGCCCGAGGATGCCCAGGGAGCCCTCGAACTGATGTACCTGCTCCAGGAATCACTGGCCGAGGTCTGCGGCCTCGATGAAGTAAGCCTCCAGCCCGCGGCCGGCTCCCAGGGCGAGTTGGCCGGCCTGCTCCTGACCCGGGCCTACCACGAAGACGGCGGGCGCAATCCGACCAAGGTACTCACCCCGGACACGGCCCACGGCACGAACCCTGCCTCGGTCTCCATGGCCGGCTACGAGGTAGTCAAGGTGGCGACCGACGAGGACGGTGGTGTCGACCTGGATGACCTGAAGGCCAAGGTCGATGACGATGTCGCCTGCCTGATGCTTACCAATCCGAACACGCTTGGCCTGTTCGACCCGAACATCACCGAGATCGCCGAGCTGGTCCACGGGGTCGGGGGACTGCTCTATTACGACGGCGCCAACCTCAACGCGATCATGGGACAGGCCAGGCCCGGGGACATGGGCTTCGACATCGTCCATGTCAACCTCCACAAGTCCTTTTCCCAGCCGCACGGTGGTGGCGGACCGGGGTCAGGACCGATCGCCGTTTCGGCCGCCGTTGCCCCGTTCCTGCCGGTACCGCAGGTGGTACCGGTCGCCGATCCTGACGGGGGCACCCGGTTCGACCTCGACTACGACCGGCCGAAGTCGATCGGTCGGATGCGCGGGTTCCAGGGCAACTTCGGCGTCTTCGTGCGTTCTTACGCCTACATCCTGAGCCTCGGTGGAGACGGCCTCTCCGAGGCGTCGCGGGCGGCGGTGTTGAACGCCAACTACCTCCTCTCCAGGCTGTCGCAGGGTCGGGCCGGCAAGTACCTGCCGGTTGCCTTCGGGGACCGCTGCATGCACGAGTTCGTCCTCTCCGGCGCGCCGATGAAGAAGGAGCTCGGGATCAAGACCTCTGATCTGGCCAAGCGTCTTCTGGACTTCGGTGTGCATCCTCCGACCGTTTACTTCCCCCAGTTGGTGGATGAAGCCCTGATGATCGAGCCTGTAGAAACGGAGCCGAGGGAGAGCCTCGACACCTTCGTCGAGGCAATCGAGCAGATCCTCGAGGAGGCAGAGTCGGATCCCGGGATCGCCCAGGGGGCTCCCTATGAGACTCCGGTCAGGCGACTGGACGAGGTCCGGGCCTCGAGGGAGCCGGTCGTCCGGCAGGAGCTCCGGTAGTCCGGTCGCCCCCGTCGGGCCATCGCCGGTAGATTGAGGCCTGCCCGCCCGGTCTTACCGGGAAATCCAAACGATTCGGGGAAAAGCTGATGACAGGTGCCACAGAGACCGAAGACCGGTTCGGCCTTACCGAGGAGCAGCTCGACTTCCTCGAGGTCATCCGGAAGATCGTCAAGGAGAAGGTCGAGCCCCGGGCGGCCGAGATCGATGAGACGGGCGAGTTTCCTGAGGATCTTCGGCAGCTGTTCGCCGAACAGGACCTGCTTCGCCTGCCCTTCGAAGAGGAGTACGGCGGGACCGGGACCGGGGAGGTCATGTTGTGCGCAGCTATCGAGGAGATTGCCAGCGCCTGTGCCTCGAGCTCGCTGATCCTGGCCGCACAGGACCTCGCCTCACTGCCGATTCGTCTTTTCGGTTCAGATGAGCTGAAGCAGCGGCTTCTGCCGCCGATGGCCGCGGGCGAGATCCTCGGCGCGTTCGCCCTGTCGGAGCCCGAGGCCGGCTCTGACCCCGGTGCGATGCGTACCCGGGCTACCAGGACCGAGGGAGGGTGGCTCCTGAACGGCGCCAAGAACTGGATCACCAATTCGGGCGTCGCCGACATCTACGTCACCTTCGCGGTCTCCGACCCGGACGTGAAGTTCTCCCGCGGGATCACGGCGTTCGTCGTCCGGGGGGATGCCGAGGGGTTCAGGATCGAGTCACTGGAGAAGAAGATGGGAATGAAGGGCTCACCGACTGGCTCACCGGTCTACGAGGACGTCTTCGTGCCCGATGAGGACGTGATCGGAGAGCCCGGTCAGGGCTTCCAGGTCGCCATGGGAACCCTCGATCGCTCGCGTCTCGGGATCGCTGCCCAGTCGGTTGGCATCGCCCAGGGCGCGACCGACTTCGCCAACCATTACGCCAGCGAACGAATCGCTTTCGGCAAGCCGATCAATCAGCTCCAGGGGATCCAGTTCAAGCTGGCTGACATGGAGACCGGCACGGCGGCAGCCCGTGAGCTGACCCGACGGGCGGCGAAGCTGGCCGAGCTGGATGATCCGATGCTTGGCAAGTACTCGGCCATGGCGAAGCTTTTCGCTTCCGATGTAGCGATGCAGGTCACTACCGAGGCCGTCCAGGTGCTTGGCGGATTCGGTTACGTGAAGGAGTATCCGGTCGAACGGATGATGCGCGACGCCAAGCTGACCCAGATCTACGAAGGGACCAATGAGATCCAGCGGGTGGTCGTCGCCCGGGCGATGACCGGGTAAGCACGGCCATGCGGATCTTCTCCGGAATCCAGCCGACCGGTGACAAGCACCTCGGTAACTACATCGGGGCGATCACCCAGTACGTGGAGGGTCAGGAGCGCGGCGATCCCGCGATCTACTGCATCGTCGACCTGCATGCGATCACCGTGCCGTTCGAACCCGAGGGCCTGCGCCGGAGCGTCTATGACACCACTGCCCTCCTTCTCGCCGCCGGCCTCGATCCCCAGCGCTGTGTCCTGTTTCGCCAGTCGGACGTGCCGGAACACACCGAGCTCTCCTGGCTGCTCTCGGCGGTCTGCTCACACGGGGACCTCAACCGGATGCACCAGTTCAAGGAGAAGTCCG
>JBBAUQ010000133.1:0-1312 GCA_040398125.1 Solirubrobacterales bacterium
GTCAAGCGGTGGCTGGTCGCCGAGGGACATCAGGTCGAAGACGTCGGCACCCACTCGGCTGAGTCGACCGACTACCCGCCCTACGCCGAACAGGCCTCTCGCCTTGTCACAGGGGGCGAAGCGGACCGGGGAGTCCTGGTCTGTGGATCCGGCAACGGGGTGGCGATCGCTGCCAACAAGGTTCGGGGGATCAGGGCAGTCAACGCCCATGACACCCGCGAGGCCGAGATGGCCCGGCGCCACAACGATGCAAACGTGGTCGCCCTGTCCGGCCAGCGCCTTGATACCGAGCAGGCCAAGGGAATCGTCTCCACCTTCCTGGACACCGAGTTCGACGGCGGGCGCCACGAGCGTCGGGTCAAGGAGATCGAGGAGATCGAGGAACGCTGAGCACTGGCCGGTGATGGACGCCGGCCGACCCTGCTTTCCAGGCGTCGCCCGTTGCTACCCTGTCGGTCTGTAGAGAAAGTTGCCCGGAGTCACGGAGTCCGTCCGCAAACGGTGAAAGGCTGAGACGCCCATGAAGACCCTTCAAGACCAGCTCCTTTCGGCAAGCCTGGCCGAGACCGATCCCGAGGTCGCAGCGGCGGTCCGGGGTGAGCTCGAGCGGCAGCGGAACACTCTCGAAATGATCGCCTCGGAGAACTTCGCTCCGGCAGCCGTACTCGAGGCAGTCGGCTCGGTCATGACCAACAAGTACGCCGAGGGCTATCCGGGCAAGCGGTACTACGGAGGCTGTGACCAGGTCGACATCGTCGAACAGCTGGCGATCGACCGCGCCAAGGAGGTCTTCGGGGCCGAGCATGCGAACGTCCAGCCCCACTCCGGGGCCCAGGCGAACAACGCCGTGTACATGGCGCTGCTCGAGCCGGGCGACGGAATCCTCGGGTTGGCCCTGGACCACGGGGGGCACCTGAGCCACGGCATGAAGCTGAACATCTCGGGACAGCTCTACGACCCGACCGCCTACCACGTCTCCAGCGACGACCTGCTGGTCGACATGGACGAGGTCGCCCGGCTCGCCGAGGAGAAGCGCCCCAAGCTGATCATCGCCGGCTGGTCGGCCTACCCCCGCCAGCTCGATTTTGCGGCCTTCCGGGAGATCGCCGACTCGGTCGGGGCGAAGCTGATGGTGGACATGGCCCACTTCGCCGGTCTGGTCGCTGCCGGGGAGTACCCCAACCCGGTGCCCCACGCCGATGTCGTGACCAGCACGGTCCACAAGACCCTTGATGGACCACGGAGCGGGATCATCCTCTGCCGGGAGGAACTCAAGGCCGAGATCAACCGGGCCGTATTCCCCGGCCAGCAG
>JBBAUQ010000133.1:1322-4404 GCA_040398125.1 Solirubrobacterales bacterium
AGCAGGGCGGCCCGCTGATGCACGTGATCGCCGGCAAGGCAGTGGCCCTCGGCCTGGCCTCCACAGAGGGCTTCCGGGAGCGTCAGCGTAGAACGATCGCCAACGCCCGCGCCCTGGCAGAGAGCCTCATCGAGGGCGGAATCGATGTGGTCACCGGAGGCACCGACGTTCACCTCGTCCTGGTCGACCTGACCTCGACCGGACTGGACGGCCAGGCCGGTGAGGATCGTCTCGACCAGGTCGGGATCACGGTCAACCGCAACACCATCCCGTTCGACCCGCGGCCGCCGCTCAACCCATCAGGTCTTCGCATCGGCACACCGGCCCTGACCACCCGGGGGATGGAGCCCGACGACATGCGTGAGATCGGCTCGATAATCGCCGGGGCCCTGTCTGGCAACTTCGATGCCGAGCGTGATTCCCTGGCAGGCCGGACCCGGGCCCTCACCGAGGCCTACCCGCTCTACCCCGAACTCGGTTGAACCCTCGTTCCAGGGTGTCCGGGGGCAGGGCACCATCCCCTGACCGGAGCTGAGTTGAGGGTCTGGTTCGACTGTTCGGCGGCCGCTCACCCGGTCGTACTGCGGCCGGTCATCGAACGCTTCCGGGAGCGGGGAGACGAGGTCCTCGTCACGGCCCGGGCTTACGGTCAGACCGAGGGGATACTCGATCTCCTCGGAATCGAGTACCTCGCGGTGGGCCGGCACGGGGGAGCCTCGTCCGCCGGCAAGGCGTGGGCGCTGGCCAGGAGGTCGGTCGGCCTCCTCGGGCCGGTCAGGCGTTTCCGACCCGACCTGGCAGTCGGTCACGGGTCGGTCGATCTCGCGATTGTCTCCAGGATCCTCGGAATCCCCTCGGTCCAGCTCCAGGACTACGAGTTCGCCGGACTCCAGCGCCAGCTCGCCTTTCGCGCAGCGAAGAAGGTGCTCGTCCCGGAATCGATCCCGGTCGAGAGGATGGCCCGCGTGGGGGCCGGCCCGGGGAAGCTGGTCAGGTATCCCGGTCTCAAGGAGGACTACTACCTGGCCGACTTCGAGCCCGATCAGGGGCTGCTCGAACGAATGGGTATCGACCCCGCCCGGATCCTGGTTGTGGTCCGGCCCCCTCCCGAGACATCCGAATACCACGAGGAGAATCCGGTGCATGAGGCCGTGATGCGCCGCCTGGCGACGGCCGAGGGCGTGACCTGTGTGTTCATTCCGCGGACCGACCGGCAGGCCCTCGAGGTGCGGGCGATCGGCTCCGAGAACGTGATCGTGCCAGACCGGGCGATCGATGCCCAGAGCCTGATCGCCGCGGCCGACCTCGTGATCAGCGCCGGGGGCACGATGAACCGTGAGGCCGTAGCCCTCGGTACGCCGGTCTACTCGACCTTCGCCGGCCGGGTCGGGGGAGTGGACGAGGCCCTCATTGCCGAAGGTCGTCTCGGGGTACTGGAGGACCCCTCGGCGATAGCTCTCGTCAAGAAGTCCGGCAGCGCGAATCAGAGGGAGTTCCGCGATCCGTCCATCCTCGTGGAGGGGATACTCAGCGCGCTGAACTGATCGTCCTGGTGATCTGTCGGCCGCTGCTGAGAACCTAGTGACATGCCAACTGCGGCCGATGCCCTGTTCGCGTTTCTGGTGGCTTTCGTCGTCGTCTGGGTCGCAGTCCGGCCGGCCGAGTGGATTGCCAGGCGTGTCGGGGCGATAGACGAGCCCGGACCGCGCAGCCAGCACACGGTCGCGACCCCGAGGATGTCCGGCCTGGCGATTCTCATCGGGATCGAGGTCGCCGGATGGATCTGGCTGCCGATCGACCAGGCCTACGTCGCCATCCTGCTCGGGGCCGTGGCGGCGGCGATAGTCGGTTCGCTGGATGACATCTTCGAGCTGCCGGCTCTGGCGAAGCTGATCGGACAGACGGTCGCGGCCGCGATCCCGGTCTTCTTCGGCGACGTATTCCCCACGGCCCTGACGATCCCCTTCTTCGGCGGCTTCGAACTCGGCTGGACTGCCTACCCGCTGACCATCCTCGGGATCGTCGCCGTGATGAACATCATCAACCTGATCGACGGGATCGACGGCCTGGCGGCCGGCGTCTGTGCGATTGCGGCCGGCACGATGGCGATCATCGCCCTCTCGCTCGACCGGATCGATGCCGGAATCCTCGCGGCCCTGACCACGGGGGCGGCCCTCGGGTTCCTCAGGCATGGCTTCCCACCGGCCACGAGCTTCATGGGCGATACCGGCTCCAACCTCCTCGGTTACCTCCTGGCCGTCGCGTCCATCCAGGGCGCCTTGAAGACGAATGCCGTGATCGCCCTCGCCTTCCCCCTGGTCATCCTTGCGGTACCGATCCTCGATACGGCCTTCGTGGTGGCCAAGCGGGTCAAGTACAGGCAGCCGATCCATCGGGCCGATCGGTGGCACTTCCACCACCGGATGGCCAACAAGGGTTTCTCCCAGAGGAGAACCCTCGCCTACCTCTACGGCTGGACCGCGGTCCTCGCTGGCCTGGCCCTTGCCCTCAGGTTCGTTCCCTACTCCGATGACAGGGGCAATTTCGATCCCGTCTGGACGGCGATCATGGCGGTCGTCCTGCTGGCCGCCCTGGCGGCCTCGGTCTACCTGGCCATAGTGCTCGAGATACTCAAACCCGGGACCCGCAGGGCGCCCCCGCAGGAGGGTCGGGGCTGAGCGGTTTTTCGGCTTGCAATCAGCATTTGTGGCACTAGGCACTAAGGGCTACCGGGCCGCGGCAGAGACGTTTCATCAGTTATAGTCCGGCCACCTTGTCGAGCCTGGCCGCAAGAAAATCTGTGTCTGCAGCGGGCAGTGACTCGAAGGCGAGGTTGACGGTCCTGATAGCCAATATCGACCTCGTCCTGCTTGCCATCGCACTGCCGATCTTCATCCTGATCGGTCAGCCGGTTGCCTGGCTGGTGGCCGGCGGCCTTTGGGCGATCGCCCGGGCGATCTCGTACTTCGCGGCACTCAAGGCCAAGCAGAAGCTCGCCCAGGGAGAACGGAACACGGCGCTCGGAACGGTCGCCGCAACGTCGCTTGGCCGGGTCTGGTTGATCGCGATCGCAGTGCTCATC
>JBBAUQ010000134.1:0-4339 GCA_040398125.1 Solirubrobacterales bacterium
AGACCCTGATGGCCGGGTCGAGTGGAATGGAGTTCGCCCGGGTTGCCCGCAACCGGGGACTCATCTCGCGACGCCAGTTGGTCCGGTGGGGCATCGACCATTTCCGTTACAGGCTCGAGGGCGCAACCGATGAACAGACTGCCGAGGTCCTGAAGGTTGCCCGGGAGACGGTGGCCGGGGTGCCGGTCAGGCAGATCGCCCGCATGTGGCCGGAGGTACTGGCCGGGATCCTGCCGCGGATCTATCCCGAGATGCTGGCCGAGGTCCATCGTCACCAGGACGAGGGCAGGCAGGCCTGGATCATCAGCGCTGCCGGCAATGAGATGGTCGAGACCCTGGCCGGGATCCTCGGCATGGATGGAGGGATCGGGACGCGGTACCACCTCGGACCGGATGACACCTATTCAGGTGAGATCGATGGCCCCTTCATCTACGGCCAGGGCAAGGTCGAGGCGATCAACGCGCTGGCCGACCGTCTCGACCTCGATCTCTCCGAGTCCTGGGCGTACTCCGACTCGGCCTCCGACCTGCCGATGCTCGAGGCAGTCGGGCACGCCGTGGTGGTGAACCCCGATTCGCGGCTCAACCGGGTTGCCCGTGAGCACGGCTGGGAGGTGATGCGGTTCGAGCGGCTCGGCAGGAACCTCGCCGTGGTCGGGACCGTTGCGGCGGCTGCCCTGCTCGGCGGCGTCGGTAGCTACGTGTCGTCCCGCCGATAGGGCGATCCGCACCTCGGGCCTTCCCCTAGTATCTGGCTCGATCCAGCATGGAGAGACCGTTCGCCCCAAGCTCAGCCTCAGGCACGGAAACGACTCCCGACGGGAGTTCGGCCAACGGCTCTGGTGAAGGCGAGTTCACGACCGTCTCGGGCCGCCCGATTCGGGACCGGTACGGGCCGGCCGACCTGGCCCCCGGCGCAGAGGCCGCGATCGGCAATCCGGGCGAGTTTCCATTCACCCGTGGCCCCTACGAGTCGATGTACCGAGGCAGGACCTGGACCATGCGCCAGTTCGCCGGATTCGGTACTGCCGAAGAGACCAACGCCCGCTTCCGCTACCTGCTCGAGCACGGACAGACCGGGCTCTCGACTGCCTTCGACATGCCGACCCTGATGGGCTATGACTCCGACCACGACCGCTCGCTCGGGGAAGTCGGTCGGGAGGGAGTGGCGATCGACAACCTCGAGGACATGGCCGTGCTCTTCGATGGCATCCCGCTCGGCGAGGTCAGCACCTCTATGACCATCAACGCACCTGCCGCGATGCTCCTCGCCTTCTACGTGTTGGTCGGAGAGCGCCAGGGGGTGACGCCCGATCGACTGGCAGGCACGATCCAGACCGACATCCTCAAGGAGTACATCGCCCAGAAGGAGTGGTGTTTCCCGGTCGAGCCGGCGATGAGGCTGGTCACCGACATGGTCGAGTACTGCACCGCCAACATGCCGAGGTGGCACCCGATCTCGATCTCGGGCTACCACATCCGCGAAGCAGGGGCCACGGCGGCACAGGAGCTCGCCTTCACCCTCAAGAACGGGTTCACCTACGTGGAGAGGGCGATAGAGCGAGGGCTGGACGTGGACGAGTTCGCACCGAGACTCTCCTTTTTCTTCAACGCCCACATCGACTTCTTCGAGGAGATAGCCAAGTACCGGGCAGCCCGCCGGATCTGGGCCAAGGAGATGCGCGACACCTACGGGGCTACCCGCCCCGAGGCGATGCGGCTCAGGTTTCACACCCAGACCGCCGGGGTCTCCCTGACCGCCCAGCAGCCACTCAACAACGTCGTCCGAACGGCTATCGAGGCGCTCGCGGGGGTTCTCGGTGGCACCCAGTCCCTGCACACCAACTCCTTCGACGAGGCCCTCGCGCTGCCGACCGAGGAGGCCGTCCGGGTCGCCCTCCGGACTCAGCAGATAATCAGTGAGGAGACCGGGGTGACCAACACGGTCGATCCGCTCGGGGGTTCCTGGTTCATCGAGAGCCTGACCGATGAACTCGAGGCCGATGCCTATGACTACTTCCGCCGGATCGATGACCTGGGTGGAATGGTCGAGGCGATCCGGCAGAACTTTCCCCAGCGCGAGATCGGTGACGCTGCCTACCGGTACCAACGGGAGCTAGAGGATGGCGAGCGAGTCGTGGTCGGGGTCAATCGGTACCAGCACGAGGAGGAGGAAGTCCCGCTCCTGCACATCGATCCCGCGCTCGAGGCCAAGCAGGTCGAGCGTCTCGCCCGTTTCCGCGAGGAGAGGGACCAGGCCGCCGTGACCGACGCGCTGGACGACCTCGCCGAGGCGGCGGCCGGTGACGACAACTTGATGTACCCGATCATCGAGGCGGCCCGGGCCGGAGCAACCGAGGGCGAGATGATCGGAGCCCTCCAGGGCGTCTTCGGCACGTACACAGAGACACCGGTCTTCTGAGGGTGGCCGAGGGTCGTGGAGAGTCCCCGGTTTCCGACGTGCCGGCGGGACGCCGGATCAGGGTCGTCGTGGCAAAGCCGGGACTGGACGGCCACGACCGCGGTGCCAAGATCATCGCCCGTGCCCTGAGGGATGCCGGCATGGAGGTGATCTACACCGGCCTCCACCAGACACCGGCCCAGATCGCCGAGACCGTCATCCAGGAAGATGCCGATGCCATCGGGATCTCGATCCTCTCCGGGGCCCACATGACCCTGGTGCCGAAGATCCTCGAGCTGCTGAGCGACCAGGGGGTCGATGACGTGCTGATCACCGTCGGAGGGACCATCCCCAACCATGACATCGAGGCCCTCCGGGAGCTCGGGGTCTCCGGTGTTTTCACTCCGGGAACCCCGACCGACGAGATCGTCGAGTTCATCCAGGACGGTGTCCGGACCGGGCGCCCGGCCGATCAGTCTGACCGGGACTGACCAGTTGACGACCATGGGTTCGGCGAGACGAGTGGCATTCGAGGTGGTGGACCGGGCGATGGACCTCACGGTCCTGCCGGGTTTTAGCTCGATCGGCTACGAGGTTCGCGGGCGGCTCGATCCCTGGGCACCGCCCGACCTCGATGGTCGCTCGGCGATGGTCACCGGCGCCTCTTCAGGCCTCGGCCTGGCTATCGCCCGTGATCTGGCTGCCGCCGGGGCCGAGGTCCACGCGGTCGTCCGCGATCCCGAGCGAGGCCGCCTCGCCAGAGCCGAGATCGCTGAAGAGACCGGGGTCGAGGTACACCTGCACTTCTGTGATCTGGCCGACCTCGGGAAGGTCAGGGAGTTCGCCCGGGCATTCCTTGC
This sequence comes from Solirubrobacterales bacterium, assembly GCA_040398125.1. Classification (GTDB taxonomy): domain Bacteria; phylum Actinomycetota; class Thermoleophilia; order Solirubrobacterales; family 70-9; genus 67-14. Next base: position 3,262 of record JBBAUQ010000134.1, read on the forward strand.
CGATGGCCTGCCGCTCGACGTGCTGATCAACAACGCCGGCGTGATGCCGGCCGAGAGGGGCTTCAGCCCGGACGGGTACGAGCTGACCTTTGCCACCAACGTACTCGGGCCGTTCCTGCTGACCGAGATGCTGTTGCCCCGCCTGGTCGAAGGGGAGCAACCGCGGGTCGTGATGATGTCTTCGGGAGGGATGTACGCGACGGGGTTCGACCTGACGGATCCGGAGTTGGCGGGGCAGGAGTACGACCCTCCCCGCTTCTACGCCCACACCAAGCGGGCCGAGGTCATGCTTGCCGACGAGTGGCAGGCCAGGTACGGGGCCGACGGAGTCGCCTTCTGCTCGATGCATCCCGGTTGGGCCGAGACGCCCGGCGTTCGCGAGTCCCTGCCGCGCTTCACCCAGGTGATGGCACCGATACTTCGTGATCCCGAGGGCGGGGCAGAGACGGCCGTCTGGCTGGCCTCGGTCGATCAGGACGAGGCACCCGGGGGTCGCTTCTACCAGGATCGCCGCCCGCGACCGAAGTACCGGCTGCCGGGTACCCGTGATGACGATGCCGACCGGGTCGGGCTCTATCGGATCTGCGCCGAGATGGCCGGTCTGGGCGCCGATTGACTGGTCAGTCAACTTCCGCCATAAGGCGCTAATATCCCGATTTCAGATCCCTAACGGGCAGACCCACCTAGACCGGCCTGCCCCCTGGAAATCCCCGCGAAGGAGGATTAAGTTGAAAATCTGCGTTCTGGTGAAAGAGGTCCCGGACGCCGCTGTGCAGAAGAGGATCGACCCCCAGACGATGTGGCTCGATCGAAGCGGCGAGAACAACCTGAACCCGTTCGATACTCATGCGATCGAGGCGGCCGTCCGATTCAAGGAAGGGGACGATCTCGAGGTCGATGAGGTCGTCGCCGTGACGATGGGTCCTGACACGGCCCAGCGAGCCCTGCAGAAGGCGGTGGCTCTTGGTGCCGATCGTTCGGTCCATCTCTGTGACGACGCCCTGGAAGGCTCAGACGTCTGCGCAACCGGCAAGGCCCTGGCCAAGGTCCTTGAAGCCGAGAATCCTGACCTCGTCCT
>JBBAUQ010000135.1:0-4337 GCA_040398125.1 Solirubrobacterales bacterium
TGAGCAGTGAGTAGGCCAATGCCGCCCCGGCCGGGGTAGCCCAGGCACGGCCCTGGCGGCCACGGCCCTCGGTCTGCTCCTCACTGGTGACCAGGGTGCCGTCCGGGGCGCCCTCGACTGCCAGACGTCGGGCCTCGGCGTTGGTCGAGCCGATCGTCTCGAAGTGGTGGTGGTTGGTGCCGGGCTCGATCATCTGGTCGCCGAGGGACCGCGGCCGCGCGGCCGGGCTCAGACCTTCCCGACCAGTACCTGGTCATCGGGCTTCAGGCCGAAGACTCCGGCGGCACTGTCGCCGTTGATCGCCAGCGCCAGCCGCTCGGTCGAGTCGAGGAAGAGGACCGGTTCGCCGGGCGAGGCGTCGGCGAAGGTACGGGCAAACAGTGCGTCAAACACCGGTGCCCCGGCAATCTGGACCCGGGTCGGCCGGCCGAGTTCGAAGCCCGTCCGGTCGAGCAACTCGGTACCGACGTCCAGGGTCAGGTTGCCGAAGCCATCGGCAAAGAGGACATGGGCCGAGAGGACCCCGTCGGCAAAACCGGCCCTCGGCAGCTCCAGCTCGACCAGCTCGGACGGGTCGAAGGGTTCACCTAGTTCGGCCAGTCCGATTCCGGCGGCGATTGCGGCGGCCACCGGGCTGAACAGGTCGCGGCCGTGAAAAGTGTGGCCGGTCGGCCTCAGCCGGACCGGAGTATCGGATATCTCGACCGCCTCACTCGCCCCGCCGGCCCGTTGGATTGCCGGCCAGAGCAGGCCGTTGTCAGGACCGACGAAGAACTGCTCACCGGCTGCGACCGCTACCGCCCGGCGGGCCGTGCCGACCCCGGGATCGACCACCGCCAGGTTGACCACCGGCCCGGTGTGGGCAGTAGCGGCGTCGAGGACCAGAGCCCCCTGGCGGATGTCGCCGGGAGTTACCTGGTGGGTCAGGTCGATCACGATCGCCCCGGGGGCGAGGCGGTTGATCACCGCCCGGCAGACCCCGGTGAAAGCGTCCCTGGTGCCGTAATCGGTCAGGAAGGCGATCGCCAACGAGGGTCGTTCCGGGATCGGCATCCCCGGAGGTGGCGGACCCTCAGCCACCGGGCCGGTCCCCTTGGGGCCTCCCCTCGACCGATACCTCGGAAGCCTCGAAACCCTCACTCAACTCGTTCAGCTCACGACCGATCCGGGCCAGCTTCGCCCCGAGGATCCCCAGGTAGATGAGGAGGATCAGGAGGAAGAAGACGTAAGCCGCCATGACGTAGCCGACTGCGTCACTCGGGGTCGCCTCGAACATGCGATCAGACCTCGGCTTGGGGCGAGATCCGCCTTCCGGCCGACGCTTCGCCGGGCTGACCGAGCATCTGACGCCGGAGCTTTGAGATGTGGCCCGAGACCCGCTTGCCAAGCAGCTCCAGCTTGACCAGTGAGACCCAGAGCAGGATGAACCCGATGAAGCAAACCAGGAAGGTGAGCATCATCGAGCCCGGCAGCCCGCCCTCGGCCGTGGCGAAGACCCGTGGGTGGATGACGCTCTCGGCCATCCGGACGGCGATGAAGTTGAGCGGAACGAACACCCCGGCCGTGATCGCGAACACCGAGGCGTAGCGGGCCTGGCGATCACGGTCCTCGATCGCGTACCGGAACGGGTAGTAGGTGCAGTAGAGGAGGAAGACGATCAGGAAGCTGACCAGGGTCGGCTCCTCCCAGACCCACCACTTGCCCCAGGAGGCCTTGGCCCAGATCGCTCCGGTGACCAGGGCGACGACTCCGAACACGACCGAGATGTGGATGAAGACGTAGGAGTTGAGGTCATGGCGCGAGTCACCGCTCCTCAGGTGACGCACCCCCTCGACCGCGGCGGCGATGAAGCCGATCAGGGCCATGATCGCCACCGGGACGTGCAGGTAGAAAATCTTCTGTTTGAAACCCTGGTCGGCGTCCATCGGGGTCCAGAGGAAAACCAGGGCAAACCCGCCCACCAGGAAGACGATGGTCAGGACGGTCAGGACTTTCAGGCTGTTGGAGGTCATTCGATCCTTTCCGGGCTACCTCAATCCTCGATCAGGAAGTCGAAAACGGCGTAACCGACGAGGCAGAAGACACCATCGTATAGAGCAATCACCAAAAGCCAGCTGCCGAAGCCCTCGAAACCGGGCCCATCGGCGCCGAACAACGGAGCAGAAGCCCCGGTGGCGGCGATCATCAACGGTACGACGAGTGGCAGGAGCAACAAGGGGACGAGCAGGTCACGGGCCCGTGAGTGGACGGCCATGGAGGAGATCAGGGTGCCGAGCACGCTGATCCCGATGTTCGCCGTGAGGAGGACCGGGATGAGCTGGGGGAGCGAGGCCCAGTCCGGCAGGAAGAAGAGGGCGAAGACCGGGACGACGATCAGCTCGAGGACGACCAGGTAGATGAACATGACGCTCGCCTTGGCGACGAAGAAGACGGTGCGGGGCGCCGGGGTAAGGCGGAAGGAGTCAAAGCCGCCTTCCTCGACCTCGGAGACGAAGATCCGGTTGATCCCGAGGATCGAGGCGAAGAGCAGGGTGGTCCAGAGCACGCCCCCGGCGAGGCTGTCGGTCAGGGTGGTCCGATCCAGCCCGTAGCGGAAGATGATGAAGGCCGTCACGGCGAAGAGGACCATCGCCGGGACCGAGCGCATCGTCCTCAGTTCGGTCCTCAGGTCCTTGGCCAGCAAGGCCCGGTATGCACTCCAGGAGCTGACCTTCATGCTTCACTCCCGATCGCCTCGACCGTGCCCCGGCCAGTCAACTGCAGAATCTGGTCGGCCTCGACCCGAGCCTGCTCGGGCTGGTGGGAGACGAGCACCCGGGTCCGGTCGGCGGCCGGGCCGATCAGTTCGCGAGCCTGCTCCCGGGCGGAAGGGTCGAGGTTGGAGTCGGGCTCGTCCAGCAGGAGCAGTTCGGGGCGGGCGGTCACGGCCCGACAGATCGCGATCCGTTGGGCCATGCCGGCCGAATAGTCGGCCACTCGGTCATCGGCGCGAGACGACATCCCGACCTGCGCCAGGTCGGCCTCGATTCGCTCCCGGGCCAGGTCTGCCGGAATCCCGTTCAGCCTAGCCTGGAGTTCGAGGTTCTCCCTGCCGGTCAGGTCCCGGTAGAGGAGCGGCCGGTGGCCGAGATAGCCGACCCGACCCCTGATCTTCCAGCTTTCGTCGGGAAGGGCTGCCCCCAGCACCTCGACCTGTCCCCTGGTCGGCCGGAGTAGACCGGCCAGGACTCGCAGCAGGGTCGTCTTGCCGGAGCCGTTCGGACCGATCAGCAGCAGGGTCTGACCCGGCCCGAGCTCCAGGTCAAGGTCATCGAGCGCGGCACGATCGCCGTAATCACGGCCCAGGCCCTGGAGGCGAATCGCATCGGCAACACTGGCTTCCATCGAGCCTGAGTTTCGCACCTGGTGGATTCACAGAGCGCGCACAGCACGATTACCGACGCCCTACGACCGGTACGGCAGTCCTCAGTCCTTCGATCTCGAGGTGATCCGGCGGCCTAGCCGGGCCAACGGGCCCGAGGTCGCCTTCAACGCATCGATCCGCTCACGACCCTTGCCGTAGAGCAAGTGGGCCGAGCCGCGGATCGCGTCCGAGAGGGTCTGGTCATACGGGTGCCACCAGAAGTTCCGGGTGAGGCCCAGTTCCGAGGTGACGAGTTTGACGTTGACGCACTCGTAGAAACCGAACTTCGAGTGGGAGTGACCCAGACCCGAGTCCTTGATCCCGCCCCAGCTGCACTGGCAGGCGCCGTGGGTGAACATGTGGTCGTTGACCCAGACCATCCCTGCCTGGAGGCGATCGGCGAACCGCTCGCCACGCTTGCGGTCCCCGGTCCAGACAGAGGCCCCGAGGCCGAAGTCGGAATCATTGGCCAGGGCGATGGCCTCCTCATCAGAGTCGACCGTGAGGATCGGCAGGACCGGCCCAAAGATCTCTTCCTTCATGATCCGCATGTCGTGGGTGACCCCGGTAAGCACCACCGGGGCGATGAAGTTGCCCTCTTCAAAGCCCTCGACATCGACCGGGCCGCCGCACCTGAGCTCGGCCCCGTTGGCAACTGCATCCTCGACCAGCTCGACCACCAGGTCGTACTGGTCCTTTGAGACCATCGGACCGATCTCGGTGTCGACGGAAGTCGGGTCACCGACCTTCAGCTCCCTGGTCGCCTGGACAACGCCCTCGATGAACGGGTCGGCGATCACGTCCTTGACGTAGACCCGTTCGATCCCGGCACAGGTCTGGCCGGCGTTGGCGAAGCCGCCCCAGACGGCCCCGGCCTCGGCGAAGTCGAGGTTTGCGTCCTCCAGGCCGATCATCGGGTCCTTGCCACCGAGCT
>JBBAUQ010000136.1:0-4323 GCA_040398125.1 Solirubrobacterales bacterium
CGACCGCTCCCGGCGGAGTTCGAGATGCTCGGGCGACCGGTGGGAGGACCGCCACGCCAGGAGGGCGACGAGTCGGCTCTCGGTGTCGGTCGCCATCGCCAGTGCACGGTCGGCCAGTGGCCGTGCCACACCGGGTCGGCTGACCCATCCGGTGACGGGTCCACCCTCGTGGATGAGCGGCACCCGGTGCTCGACGATCGCCCTGGCGGCCAGGACGGCGGCACGGGCTGGGCCGGCGAGGTCGACCCGGCCCGTGTGGCACAGGAAGCGCTCGGCCCGGCGATCGGCGTGGTCGCTGTTCGGGGCGAGTGCGCACCGGGTGGCGATCCGCGCCACCAGATCAGGATCGTCCGACGCCTCGGAGGCGGCGATGGCCCGCATCAGCGCCGCCCGGGAGCCGGCGGCGTCACCGGCACCGTCGCAGGCATCGACGAGGCTGCAGGCGCGGCGTCCGACGCGCTCGGGGTCACCCGCCGGATCGAGGTCGTCGGCCAGGGTGAGCAGGTCGCGGGCGTCGTCGTAGGCCCCGAGGGCGAGGCTCAGCGATCCCGCCCGGTCGAGGAGATCGACCGCATCCGGTCCGAGCCCGTTCACACCGGCCGCCCGGGCGTGGTGGAGGGCCCGCCGGTGGTGGTCGGGCCCGAGCCGGAAGCACGCCCGTGCGGCGGCGCCGTGGATGCGGGCCCGCTCGTCGTCGGCCAGGCGCCCGATCAGGCCCACCACCACGTCCGGGTCGACCGGTTCGGCGGGGTCGTCGCCGAGCAGACCGATCTCCCGGGCCCGGGCGACCGCCCGTCGGGCGTCGTCGTGGTGCACGGCGGCCACCCGACTGATCGACGCCGGTGACCAGTCACCGGTCAGGGCGGCGACCGACCAGAGGAGCTCCGGCGTCGCCGCCGGGTCCACCGGGACCGCACGCGGGAACGCCGGTTCGGATGGTTCGGGGCGTCCGAGGCCGGTGATCGACCTCGACGCCATCGGTGGCGCTGGCACTGCATCCTCCTCGTCGGGCGTCGTCCCCACCGTACCGGCCGCGACCTTCGAAAGACAAGGTCGAACTTTTCATCTGCCGGCAGCCGGTCGGCCGGGGACGGGTCACTGGTCCGGATCAGCCGCGGACCGGGGCGTTGGCGTTGCAGCCCATCATGTAGCGCAGCCGCGGCGAGTACTCGGCGGCCTGACCCTCGGTGAGCGGGGTGCGCATGTCGACGAACGGCTTCACCCAGCATCGGCCGTACTGGATGATCACCCCACGGCGGGTGGCGTCGGTGGAGTTGGCGGCATGCCGGTGCCAGGTCTGCGACAGCCAGAAGGCGACCGAGCCGGCCGGGGCTTCGAGAACGACCTCACGCTCGAGGGTGTCGTGGCCCTTCGGGGGCATCCGCAGGGTGAGATGACTGCCCGCCCCGACCCTCGTCGCCCCGTTCCCGCCGTGGAAGTCGTCGAGCATCCACACCGTCTGGAGGCTGAGCGTGAAGTTCGGGAGCGGCTCGGACAACTGCGTCAACGGCGAGTCGACGTGCCAGCCACCGTGCCCCGTGTGGGGGCCGACGGCATTGACGCTCACGTCGAGCAGGATCGCATCGGCACCGAGTTGGTGCTCGACGACCGGCATGACGAGGGGATGCTCGGCCAGTGCACCGAACGCTGCGTCCTTGTTGAGGAGGTTGAAGATCCGCTGCGAGCGCCCGCCGTCGAACTGGGTCGGGATGTGGATGAAGCTGATGCAGACGTCGTCGTCGGGTACGGGCCACGGCGTGTCGAACTCGGCACGGCGCTGCGCTGCCTGGCGGTGGGCGAGCCGCCGGCACTCGTCGTCGGTCATCTCCCAGATGCCGCGGTACCAGTCGCCGGCCGGTTCGGGCTCGGGCGCACCCGGGTCCGGCTCGAACGGATGGGCCCGCTCGACGTCGAGCAGGTGCTGCACGCGCCGCTGCAGGTCGGCGGTGGTCGCAGCGTCGAGGACGTTCGGCACGACGGCGTACCCCTCGGCGAGGAGGTGCTCGAGCGCCCCGGCGGCCCGGGGATCGACCTCGGAAGGGCGACCCGCTGCCGGTGCTGGTGTCGATGGTGGCATGGTGATCGATCGGCTCCGGTCAGATGTCCTGGACGGTGTAGTCGGTGGGGTCGAAGAGGGCGACGCGACGGAGGAGTTCGACCGACCGGCGGACCCCTTCGATCCGGCCGATGTTGACGTCCTCGTGCTCGATCGAGAGCCAGCCGTCGTAGCCGTTGAGCCGGAGCCGGTAGCAGAACTCCCGCCACCATTCCTCCGGGTGGCCGTAGCCCAGCGTGACGTGCCACCACGAGCGCTCGCTCAGGTCGTCGAGCGGGCCGTTCTCGAGCCGGCTGGTGATCGCGAGGTTGCGGGCGTCGAGATACGTGTCCTTGGCATGGACGTGGTGGATCGCCGGCCCGAGGTGATCGACGCTGCCGATCGGGTCTCCACCCATCCACATCGTGTGGCTCGGGTCGAAGTTGGCACCGACGATCGGGCCGATCTCGTGACGGAGCCGGGCGAGCGTGCGGGCGTTGTAGACGAGCTGGTGCCCGTGGATCTCGACGGCGATGCGCTGCACCCCGCACCGTTCGGCGAGCCGTGCGAGGTCGGCCCAGTAGGGCAGGAGCCGCTCCTCCCACTGCCAGCGCAGGACCTCCTGGTTCTCGGGTGGCCACGAGGTGACGATCCAGTTCGGGACGATGTCGGTCGGGCAGCCACCCGGGAGCCCCGACATGCAGACCACCGTCGGGACGCCCAGTTCGCCGGCGAGTCGGACGGTGTCGTGGAGGTTCTGCGACTGCCGCGCACCGTCGGTCGGGTGGAGCTGGTTGCCGTTGGCGTTGAGCGCGAACAGCTCGAGCCCGCGTGACGAGACCGACTCCATGAGCGCCGCCCGGGCGTCGGCCGAGCCGAGCAGGCCCGCCAGGTCGCAGTGCGGACCGGTCGACCAGTTGGACGTGTTGAGTTCGATCCCCTCGACGCCGAGCGCCACGGCCGTGTCGAGGAGTTCGTCGAACCCCAGATGGGCGAGCGAGTCGGTGACGAGACCGATCCTCATGATGGACCTCCGTCGGGTCGGAACAGCCGTGAGTCGAGGAACGGCGACCAGGACACCTGGTCGGTGGCCAGGACGCCCAGCGCCCCCTGGAGGAACGCCGTGCTCCGGCGGTCGAGCGGGAGCGTGACCGTCCGGCCGGTCGCCGCCGAGAGGTAGGCGGCGATGGTGGCCTCGAGCACCCGGCGCCCGTGCGCACCGGTGGCGAGCGGCGCACCACGGCCATGGGCCGCCTCGGCGAAGGCCCGGGCGAGGTGCCCGAAGGCGTGGGTGTGGCTCGGGAAGTCGCCGAGGCCGATGCGGCGCTCGGCACTCGGACCCATGAGGTCGGTCGTGCCGCCGGCGTCGGTCAACCGCACGTGCTCGAGGTTGGCCCACGGTGGCGTCGAGCCGTCCTCGAACCGGACGTCGATGCGTCCCTGCGTCCCGGTCACCGAGTACCCACCAGGGCCGTGGCCCCAGCCCACGTTGAACACGGCGACCCGGGTGTCGGTCTCGAACCGGCACATCGCGAGGTCCTCGACGGCGGCGTCGGCCGAGGCCGCCCCGATGTGGGCCGAGACACGGCGGATCGGCTCGCCGACCAGCGCCTCGGCGAGGTAGACGCCGTGGATGAGGTCGGTGAGCACGCCCCCGCCGGCGAGCGCCGGGTTGCGGCGCCAGTCGCCGGCGGCACCGGCCTCGTAGACGATGCCGAGCATGTTGACGACGACCGAACGCACCGTCCCGATCCGACCGGCGTTGATCGCCGCCCGAGCGGCGAGCACCTCGGGTGTGGCGAGGTAGTGGTGGACGATCCCGAGCAGCACACCGGAGGCGGCGGCGGCGTCGACGGCGGCCGCCGCATCGGCCGGGCTGGTCGCAAGCGGCTTCTCGCTCAGGATGTGCCTGCCCGAGCGGGCCGCCTGCACGAGCACGTCACGGCGGAACGCCTGCGGCGTGCAGACGTCGACGATGCCGACGTCGTCGCGGGCGAGTAGTTCGTGGGCGTCGGCGGTGGCATCGGCAGCGCCGAGTCCGGCCAGCACCCGGACCCGCTCGCGGGCCTCGGGGTTCGGGTCGGCGACCGCCACGACCCGCACCAGGTCGGGCATCGACTGCCAGGCGGGCAGGTGCATCCGGGCGGCGATGTTGCCGCACCCGATGATGCCGATGCCGATCGGTGGGCTCACGACGGGTCGCTGAAGTGCGGGGCGCCGGGCACCATGAGGTGCCGCTGGCGGACCTTCTCGGTCTCGTAGGTCTTGCGGGCCGCTTCGACCGCCGG
>JBBAUQ010000137.1:0-4316 GCA_040398125.1 Solirubrobacterales bacterium
TCTACGTCGTCGTTTTTGGCGCTGGAGCCTCGTTGGCCTTTGTCGGGGTCTTTGCCGCTGTGGTCGGTGCGGAGGACGGCGATCCCTCGCTGTTTGAGGGCTTGGCCGGTGCAGCGGTAGAAGTTGCGGACGGTGTCGGCGTCGTTTTCGTCGCCGGCGACTGCCCGTCCGAAGGTGTCGACGATGACGGCGTCGACTTGGAGTTTGAGGGCGAGTCGGACGAGGTGTTGGGCGCCTTCGGGTGTGTCGAGTGGCGGGAATGAGGGGAGGAGGGCGTAGTGGAGGTGTTCGAGGTTGTGTTGTGGGCCGTAGCCGAGTGCGGTGAGGCGTTCGTGGAGGTCGGCGGCGGTCATTTCGTAGTCGAGGTAGAGGATGCTGGCGGGGGTTTGGGGTGTTTCGTTGTTGTTGAGTGGTTGTTGGCCGGTGCAGGCGGCGGCGATGACGGAGAGGACGATGGTGGATTTGCCGGCTTTGGCGGGGGCGTAGAGGGCGACGGTTCGACCTCGGGGGATGAGGGGCCAGGCGATCCAGTCTTCGTCGAGGTGGGTTTGGGTCCAGAACTGGTCCCAGTTGATGAGGTGGGCGAGTTCGGTGGGGGTTTCGGCGTCGTCTCCGACAGTGATGTCGGGGATCGTGGTGGTGTGGGTGGGTGTGGGGTTGTAGTGCTGGTTGAGGGCTCGTGCGGCTGCGGAGCGGTCGCCGTGGTGTTCGGTGGCGGCGTAGAACCCGAACGGGCCGAATGACCAGCCGGAGCCGTCGGTGGTGCGTGTGCCGGCGTGTGTCCATGCGGGGTCGATTTCGGTGGTGAAGATGACGAGTGGGCCGTCGGTGCCGTGGAGGATGGCGGAGTGGCCGTCTCGCGGGTTTTTGCCGGGGCGTGCCCAGTAGGTGTCGTTGCCGTGTTGACGGGTTTGGGTCCAGCCTCGTTGTTGGAGTTGGTGGTGCCAGTTCCAGTCGGCTCGGTGGGCTGCGAATAGGTCGTCGTTGCGTGGTGGTGGCATTGGGGCAGCTTTGGTGGGGGTGGGGGTGGGGTCGGGTTCGGTGACGAGGTTGAGGAGCCATTGGGGTGCGTGGGCGGGTTCGATGTCCCACGGTGCGTGGCCGGGTTTCCACTGGTACGGCTGGCCGGTGTCGGGGTGGAGGGTGGGTTCGATGAGGATTTGTCCGCCTTCGCCTCTTACGTCGATGTTGGGGGCGATGCGGTTGCCGCTGGCTTGCTGGTTGCGGATCGTGACGTGGGTGGGGGCTTGGAGGATGAGGTGGGTGTTGCCGTTGCCGGTGATGGCGGTCCAGGTGGTGGGGAGTGGGCCGTGGATGTGTTCGAGGTTGGCGAGTTCGGTGTGTCCGTCGCCGTGGCCGTGGTTGTCGAGGTCGAGGGCGAACAGGTTGTGGCCGTTGGGTTGTGGGCCGAGGGCGAGTCCGATGCCGTGGTTGGGGTAGATGCCGTTCCACCAGCGGTTGATGGTGTCGGGGTTGTTGGTGGCGTTGTTTTGCCAGTTGCGGTTGGGTGGGTGTTTGGTGCCGGGTTTGATGGGGATGATGCGGAGGCCGTGTTGGGCGTAGCGTTGGGCGTGTTGGTGGTTGTTCATCGTTTGCGTCTTGTGGTGGCTTTGCTGTGGGCGTCGAGGCAGGCGGGGCAGGCGGTTTCGTTTCGGCGGCGGTGGGTGGTGTAGCCGCCGGGTGTGCCGTGCCGGATCGGTTTTTCGGGTTGTTTTATGCGGGTTTGTTGTTGAAGTTCTCGGCGTTGTTTGCCGGTGGTGCCACCCCAGATGCCGACGATGAACGGGATGCTGAGGGCGTAGTCGAGGCAGTCTTGTTGTACGGGGCAGGTTTCGCAGATTGTTTTGGCTTTCCGCCAGTCTTGGCCTCGGGCGGGGAACCACCATTCGGTTGGTTTGCCGTTGCATGCGGCGTCTGCCATCCACGGGGTGCGTTCCCAGAGGAATGTGGGGCGAGGCCAGTTCGGTTCAGTGGGTGGCTGCACGGTATGCCTTGGCGTAGTCGGTTTTGGCGTTGTGGCAGTCGACGCAGGCGGGTTCGCCTCGTCGGCGGTGGGCGTGGTAGCCGCCGTAGGTGCCGTGCCGGATTGGTTGGTTGAGTCTGCTGGTGCCGATTTGGGTGTTGCGTGTTCGTCGTCCTGGGCGTTGCTGTCGTTCTTTGGTGGTGAGTCCTCCCCAGATGCCGTGCAGGTAGGGGATGGCGTCGGCGTAGTCGAGGCATGCGTCTCGGACGGCGCATTCGGCGCAGATTCGTTTTGCTTGCTGTGCGGCTCCGGGGCCGGCGTGTTCATCAGGGAACCACCACTGTTTCGGATGGTTCCGGCATGCTGCGCCAGCCATCCAGTCGGTGGGTTGATGCTCGAAATGGGTGAAGTCGTCGATCACGGTGTTTCTCGGTGGGGATGGTTCGGCCCGACGACACCTGGGGGCTGGTGTCGTCGGGCCGAGAACGGGGGAACGGAATCGGTCAGAAGTCGTCGAGGTCGACGTTGGCCGGCTTCACACCCGGCTCCACCTTGCACTTGAACAGCTTCGGTGCAGCGAACCCCTTGCTCTTGGGTTCTCCGACGGCGTGGTGCTTGACGGTGATGCGGGGCTTGTCGGATGGCTTCAGTCCGGCTTCCTGCAACGCGTTGCGGAGGGCGGTGAGCATGTTGCCTCGCACCCACAGCGCGGTGTCGGGCTGGCCGTTGCCGGTGGTGTCGAGGTCGAACACCCACACGAACATCGGGTCACCGTTGCTCCACGTCTTGGGGGTGCCGTCGGGGGTGCGGTCTTCGAGGCGGCGTCCGTCAACGATCTGTCCGCTGATGGTGTCACCGATGTTGACGAATCGGGCAGCGTCGAGGCTGCTGTTGTTGGAGATGAAGTCATCGATGGGCATAGGTTTTGGCTTTCTGTGTTTGGGGTTTGGGCAGGTTCACAGCAGGGTTGCTGTGTCGGGCTCGACGGTTGCGTCGAGTTCGATCAGTTCACGCCACCGGCCGGCTTGGACGTGGTTGAGGAGGCCGACGGCAGCACCGAGCGGCAATGTTCCCATCAGCACGGTGTCGTCGTCAAGAGCGATTGCGAGCATCTCACGGGCCTGAAGCTCGATGTCCCGTCCGCTGTCCAAGTTGTGGGCCAAATGGAACAGGCCGTTGGCGATGGCGCATCGGCGGGCTGATGGTTGTTCCCGCACCCGGATCGGGAGGAGGGCGGCGGCGGCTTCAGCGACCCGCAGATTGATCCAGTTTTGTGCATCGACATCCAGGTTGTGCCAGCGTTCCGCGAGGCTCGCAGCCAGGTCGGGTTGCATGTCACCCTCGTCAGGCATTTCGATGACTGGTTTCGGTGCAGGTTCCGGTTCCGGGGCGGCGGGTCGGATGGTGGCGGCGATCCGTTTCGGGTCGGGTTCACCGAACGGCATCCGCAGCGCCGCCTCCACACCGTCGAGGCGGACAGCGATGGTGTTGATTTCAACATCGGTGTACGGGCTCGGGTGACGTTTCGGGGGCAGGATGTCTCCGGGCCAGAGGGCGAGGAGTGCGTTTTTGTCGGTGATTGCTGCGATCCGTTCCCTGATCCAACGGTCCCGGTCAGGGTTGCCGTGCGGGACGAACTCCTCGATGAGGTCTTTGCGGGTGCGAGTGTGACGCACCGTCATCGCCAACTCAACCAAACCGGGGTCGAGGTGGAGGCGGTGCAGGGTGCAGGTGCCGGAGCCGGGTTCGACATGGATGATGACGGCTTGATCGTGACGCACCTCCGGCATCGGTTCCCGTTCATCTTCGCTGCCATCCTTCGCTGCACCCTGGCTGTAGAGGGCGTTGGCGGTGGCGTAGATGCTCAACTGGACGGCGAATCCGAGGGCGCCGTAGTTGACGTTCGATCCGGTTTTGATGTCTGCGATGAACCAGCGACCTGTGGAATCTTCGAGGATGAGGTCGAAGGTGCCGGCGATGCGGTGCCGGTCGTGGACAACGATGCGTTCGTTCATGCCGGGCACCACCCGGAACCCGTTGCGGGTGAGTGCCTGATGGACGGCGTCCACATCGGCTTGGTGGGCGGCGGGTGGGGTGTAGAGCGGCTCAGTCCATGAACGTTCAAGGATGCTGTGGAGGGCGGTGCCGAGGTCGCGTCGGATTGTTGCCCCGCCGGCTTCTTTCGCTGCTTGGCAGAGCCGGTTGAGTTTGTCTTTGTCGAGCTGGTCGTCGATTTGGGCGAGGATGTCGGGGCGGCGTGCGAGTCCGATGGCAGTCATTCGTTCACCCCACGCCATCAGGCTGCTGGTGTCGTCGAGGGCTTTGGCGACGGTGGTGGCTCGGGTGTAGCCGA
>JBBAUQ010000138.1:0-2783 GCA_040398125.1 Solirubrobacterales bacterium
TGACGATGATCTTCGGGGAACTGGTCCCGAAGAACCTTGCGATCTCGCATCCACTGGGGACATCCAGAAAGGTCCAGGGATTCCAGAGGGGCTTCACCTTTGCCTTCGGCCCGGTAATTCGGGCCACCAACGCGGCAGCCAACCGGATCCTGCTGTGGCTCGGGATCGAGCCCCAGGAAGAGCTGGCGTCGGCCCGTTCGGCGGAGGAGCTCGCCTCACTGGCAAGGCGATCGGCCGAGCAGGGAACCCTCGAACTTCCGACGGCGGAGTTGCTCGAGAAATCGATCGAGTTCGGCGAAAGGCGAGCCGATGACGTGATGACCCCGCGTGTCCGGGTCTCGACGCTGGCTCCCGATCGCCCGGTGAACGATGTCATCGAGGCGGCGCGGGAGTCGGGACGGTCTCGCTTTCCGGTCATCGAGGAAGGAGGGGAGGAGGTCGAGGGAATCGTCCACCTCAAGCACGCCGTTGCCGTCCCCTGGGAAGATCGCTCCGAGATTCCGATCAGGGAGGTGATGGCGAAGCCGGTCCTGGTTCCCTCGAGCATGGAGCTCGACCCCCTGCTCACCGAGCTGAAGAAGGTCGGACTACAGATCGCGGTCGTCGTGGATGAGTTCGGCAGCTTCGACGGGATCGTCACCCTCGAGGATCTGATCGAGGAGATCGTCGGGGAAGTACGTGATGAGCACGATCCGAGGGAGGATCCGGTCACCCTGCTCTCCCCCGGCACCTGGAGGCTTTCCGGTCTTCTCCGCCCGGATGAGATCGCCGAACGCACCGAGATAGAACTTCCCGAGGACGAGGAATACGAGACCGTCGCCGGGCTGATCGCCTTCGACCTGGGCCGGGTCCCCGGTCAGGGCGACACGATCAAGGTCGACGCCCGCAATGCCGAGGGCGAGACGATCCGGGTCGCGCTGGCGGTGGTTCGGATGGACGGCCTTCGGGTCGACCGGGTGAAGATGGCGGTACTCGGTGAGGATGCCGAGACAGGGGAGCTACGGTTGCCGTGAGCACAGCGGTCGCGATAGCCGGTTCGATCATCCTGCTCGGTCTGAACGCCTTCTTCGTCGGCGCCGAGTTCGCGATCATCTCTGCCCGTCGCTCGGAGATCGAGCTGCGGGCCGATGCCGGCAGCAAGCTGGCCACGGTCACCCTCAGGGCGATGGAGAACGTCTCGCTGATGCTGGCCGGTTGTCAATTGGGCATCACCCTCTGCACCCTCGGACTCGGTGCTCTGGCCAAGCCTGCTCTTGCCTCAGGGATCGAGAGTCTGCTGGGCGACGTCCAGTTCCCCGAGTCCCTCTCCTACACCGTGGCCCTCATCGTCTCCCTCGCGGTGGTGGCCTCACTCCACGTCGTGATCGGCGAGATGGTCCCCAAGAACATCGCCCTGGCTCGACCGGACCGCTCGGCATTGGCGCTCGCCCTGCCACTCCGTGGCTACTCGTTCCTGGTTTTCCCCCTGATCGCCCTCCTCAACGCCGGGGCCAACGGATTCCTCCGTCTGATCGGGGTCGAACCTCGCGACGAGGTCGCCAGTGCCTTCACTAGGGACGAGGTCTCGGGACTGGTCGAACAGTCCCGCCGCGAGGGCAAGCTCGACGTTCATGAAGGCAGGCTCCTGTCGGGGGCGCTCGAGTTCGAGGAACGTGATGCCCGTTCGGTCGTCCTGCCGATCGACTCGATCGAGACCGTTCCCGAGATGGTCACCCCGGCCGAGGTGGAGCGCCTTTCCGCCGGAACGGGATTCTCCCGATTCCCGGTGGTGCGGGATGACGAGATGATCGGCTACCTCCACCTGAAGGATGCCCTGGAGTTCGAGGCCGTCCACCGGAATCGCCCGATCGCCCAGTCCTGGGTCAGGCCCCTGCCGACCGTGAGGAGCAGGGACCGGCTGAGATCGGTGCTCGAGACGATGCAGTCGGTCGAGGCCCACCTGGCCCGGGTGATCGATGATGAGCGAAAGACGATCGGCGTCGTAGCCCTGGAGGACGTGCTGGAGGAGCTGATCGGCGAGGTGCGCGACGCGACCCGGAGGAAGCGCTAGGGCCCCATCGGCGTCGGGGGCTGCGCATCCGGGGCGGTGTCAGGGGTTAGGCCGGCTGCCGAAGATCGCCGAGCCGACCCGGACGATGGTCGCCCCCTCCTCGATCGCTACCTCGAGGTCATTGCTCATTCCCATCGAGAGTTCGTTCATCTCGACCCCCGGGATGGATTCCTCCCGGATGCGGTCGGCCACCTCACGCAGCAGCCTGAGGCTCGGCCGGGTGGTCTCGGGATCTTCCGAGAAGAGCCCGATGGTCATCAGGCCCTGAATCTCGAGGGCATCGCGGCGGGCTACCTCACGGGCGAATTCGAGAGCCTCTTCCGGAGGCACACCGAACTTGCTCTCCTCTCCCGAAGTGTTGACCTGGAGCAGCACCTGGCGGGTCTCACCGTCTCGCTCCAGCTTCTTCTGGAGGCGGTCGGCCAGCGAGAGCCGGTCGAGTGACTCGATGCAGTTCACGTAAGGGACCAGGGCGTTGACCTTGTTGGACTGGAGGTGACCGATGAAGTGCCGCTCGTAGGCCAGGTCCCGCAGCGCCTCGTACTTGGGCCGTACCTCCTGGACACGGTTTTCCCCCACCAGGTCGGCTCCTGCCTCGATCGCCACACGGATCCGTTCCGGCGACACGGTCTTTGTCGCGAGCAGGAGACGGACTGAATCCTCCTCCCGGCCGGCCAGGGCGCAGGCCTCGGCTATCCGCCCCCTGGTTGCCTCGAGCGCCAGGCGTATTGCC
>JBBAUQ010000138.1:2793-4232 GCA_040398125.1 Solirubrobacterales bacterium
GCATCACCGCCAGCCGATCCGTCGATTTCCACTTCCATGCTGGCCGGGGGCCCCGAGGGCGTCGATTCAGGCCAGGCCCTCGGCCTGGTATTCCCGGAGGTAGCCCTCGAAAAGGCGCTTGTGCCCCTGCTCGTCGCCGAGCACCGCGATCACCATATCCTGGGTGACCGGATCGACACCGTCGGTGAAGTTGATGATCTCCGTGTAGTAGGCGATCGCTCCGGCTTCGGCCTCGATGACCCCCTTGATCACGTGCACGATGTCGGCCGAGTCCGCGGCCGGCTGGAGGTAGGTCTGCTCCGGTGTGAACTCCATCGACCCGGGCACCGTGCCGTAGAGCTGTTTGATCCGCTTGGCGAACTGCTGGGCATGCCCGAGCTCCTCCTGGATGTCCTGGGCCAGTGAGGCCATCACCTCCTGGGCACGCACGCCGTCCGGGTTCGTCGAGTTCGTGATGTAGCTCATCACTGTCTCGATCTCCATCCAGTAGGCACGAGTCAGCATCTGGACTATCTCTTCACGCGTCTCGGTGGCGGCGTCTCCGAGGATGCTCTCATCGGGGCTCATTCCGGAATCTCCTTCTGGTCGAGGTGGGAACTTGGCCGCGCGGCAGGGCGACGGCTTCAGTCAACCAGCAAATTACCAGTGGCCAGTCCCGGCGCGGTCGGGGAATCCTGCGTCGGTACCCTGAGATCAGCAGTGTTTCCCTTCCTTCCGCCGATATTCGCTGTATTGAGTCCGGAGCTGGTCGCCCTGCTGGAAACGATCCCGTTGACCCTGGCCGTGGTCCTCTACTGGAAACGGGTGATGAAGCTCTCCTGGGACGGTCGGCCGGTTCCGCTGTGGAGGCAGGTCTGTTTCGGCAGCGGCCTGTTCCTTGCGGCCTTCGTCCTCTTCAATCCCTGGGGCTACCTTGCCGAGGAGCTGGTCACCGCCCACATGGTCGAGCACCTGCTGATCGGGGACCTGGCCAGCCTCCTGATCGTCCTCGGGTTGACCCGTGCGCTGCTCCAGCCGATCCTGGCGATCCCCTTCTTCAACCGGCTCCAGTTCCTGGCCAATCCCTTCATCGCCCTTCCCCTCTGGGCCATCAACCTCTACGTGTGGCACATCCCGGTCCTCTACGACGCGGCCTACGGCGGGGCCCTGGTTCATGGATTGGAGCACGGGATGTTCCTGGCCTTCGGGGTGCTGATGTGGATGCCGGTGTTCGGCCCGCTGCCGATGCCGGCCTGGTTCAGCTCCGGCTGGAAGGTCGTTTACGTGGTGGTCGTCCGGCTGGCGGCTGCGGTGCTCGGGAACGTCTTGATGTGGAGCCAGGTCGTGCTCTACCGCAATTACGCCGAGGGACAGGCGAGCTGGGGGATCGACCCGATAACCGACCAGAGCATTGCCGGCGTGATCATGATGGTCGAGGGGGCCTTCCTGATCCTGGCGAT
>JBBAUQ010000139.1:0-4218 GCA_040398125.1 Solirubrobacterales bacterium
CGTCATCGCGAGATATGTGGCACGAGCATCAGGCGGCGCTCCGGGAGGGGCGAGCTGGGCTCGGCCTCGACCACCTTCATCAATCCGGGGCGCCCCAGTGCCTCCTCGACCTGCATTGCGGCCCGGTCCAGGCGACTCTCCCTCAGATATCCGGGATCGGACAGGATGACCGTCTGCTCCGGCTCTGCCTCGGAGACATTCGTCACACCCAGACCCATCCGCACCGGGGGTCCCGGCAGGTACTCCAGGGAGGGCGAGAGGATTGAACTGATCAGCTGCCGGTCTCCGGTCGGGCATCTCGGGACGAACGAGCGCTGCCAGCTCCCGCCTCCACAGAGGTCTGCCTCCAGCAGCAGGGAGCAGGCAACCTTGCCCAGGCGCACGAGGCTCTCGGAAATTTGCGAGCAGAGCAGCGCCAGGGTCCGCTGAAGGGACTCGATACCTCCTTGACCAAAGAGCTGGACCGAGGCCGTGACCTGCTGAAGGGGCCTTCGCGGACGAAGCGCCGGCTCTACCCCCGACGCGATGTCCAGTGCCGACAGACCGATCTCACCGAATCGGTCAGCGAGGGCATCCCTGCCCAGATCCCTCAACTGCTCCAACTTCGCCACGCCCAGTCTCTCCAGCGACCTCAGCATTTCCTCCAGTTCGCCCGCTCCTCCCTCCAGGCGACCCGTGAGACAGCTCAAGGGCAGTGAGCCCAGCCCATCCCACATCTCATTCGTGGTCATCGGTCTGGGGTCAGACCCCGGCGGTGCGGTCGAAGCCACGGCGGCCAGCCTGGTTGGACCAACTCCGATGCCGGCCCGTCCACCGACCAGCCCCCGGATTTTCTGCAGCAAGGAGTCCCGGCCTCCGTGGAGTGGCTCCAGCCCTTCGGAAGAAAAAAAGGCTTCCCCCGGCAAACCGACTTCCAGATCGACCCCCATCCCTTCGAGCTGTCGGAAAAGGGCTTCCGAAAGTGCGGTTGCCCCAACTGGATCAGATTCGGCCAGGAGGATTTCGGGACAGATCCCCATCGCACCACCCAGGGGCATTCCCGGCCGCACTCCGCAGGCAAGGCCGCCGGCCGTTACCTCACCGACAACACGCGATCCACCGGGGCCACTGGTCATCAGGGCGCCAGGCACCTCCTGTCCTCGCCAACGCCTGCCGAAAGCAGCCCTCAGCTCCAGGGCGGGGATCTTCACGCAGATGATCACAATACGAACGTATGTTCGCATAAAGTGAGGCGTCCTGTGTCGGCGTTCCTGCTTGGGTCAGAATGGACCGGTGACGCCGAGGCTGAAGTGCGACTGGTGCGGGGTTTACCTCGATGACGAGAGCGCGATCAGGCTGCTCTGGCCAGATCGCAGCCTGGGCGCAGCGTTCTGCCGACTGGAACACGTGGTTCCCTGGATCATGACCAAGAACGACTGGCATATATGGGAGGGGGTCGAGACGCCTGAAGAGGCCGCCCCCAGCTGCGCACAGTCGGGTATCGATCTCGAGGAGGGAGCGGTCTACCTGGTCAGGGAGCGCGACGGAATACGGATAGCCGACGGCTTTGCCGGGCCCGAGGAGCTGTTGGCCTGGGCCAAGGCCGGGGGCCGTTACGGAAAGCCCTGACGGTGACGGGGGCAGGGATCGCAGCTGCAGGGCTTCCCAGACCCCTCTAGATCCGCTGTTCAGGCCAAAACCGGTGTTACCCTTGAGCGGCTTGCGATCGGGTCGGACGGGTCTCGCGTTCGACAGGATGAAAACCCCGGCCACGTCGCCTGACCACAGGCGCAGAGAAGGATCAGATGGAAAAGTTCGTCATACAGGGCGGCGTGCCTCTAACCGGAGAGGTGACTGCCGCCGGCAACAAGAACGCGGCCCTGCCGATCCTGGCCGCCTGCCTGCTTACCGAGGAAGAGCTGGTCCTCGAAAACGTCCCGCGAATACGTGACACCGAGGCCCAGGTCGACCTTCTCGCAGGGCTCGGCGTGGAGGTCGACTGGCCCGAGGGGGGTGAGCTCACGCTCTGCGCCAAGACGATCAGCGATACCAGCCTTGACGAGGGTCTGGCGGCCGCTATTCGGGCCTCCTTCCTGCTGGCCGGTCCGCTCCTGGCTCGCTTCGGGGAGGCGACCATGCCTCCCCCCGGCGGCGACTTCATCGGGCGACGTCGTATCGATGCCCACCTGGATGCCTTCAGGGACCTCGGTGCGGCAGTCACCGGCCACCGGCTGATCGAGATCGTTGCCCCGGGGCAGGGCCTCGAGGCTGCCGAGATCTTCATGGATGAGCCCTCCGTGATGGGTACTGAGAACGCCCTGATGGCGGCGGCGCTCACGCCAGGGACGACCGTCATCCGGAACGCGGCCTGCGAGCCACACGTCCAGGATCTCGCTCGGCTCCTGGTTCAGATGGGTGCCCCGATCGACGGGATCGGCTCCAACGTGATGACGATCGAGGGGAGGGACAAGCTGGGCGGGGCCAGGCACAGGATCTGTCCCGACCACATAGAGATCGCCAGCTTCATGGCCCTTGCGGCAGCGACGGGCGGGGCCCTTCGGGTGCGCGAGGTCGACCCCGATGACCTGAAGATGATCAGGCGGCAGTTTCGGAGGCTCGGCCTCAGTTCCGTGATCGAGGATCGCGACGTGATCGTTCCCAAAGGACAGCTGCTGAGGGTCGAGCCGGACGTCGGTGGCGCCATCCCGAAGATCGAGGATGGCCCCTGGCCGGCATTCCCTGCCGACTTGACCTCGATAGCCCTCGCCCTGGCAACCCAGGCCGAAGGCGAAGTACTGATCTTCGAGAAGATGTTCGAGAACCGCCTGTTCTTCGTCGACAAGCTCGTCGCGATGGGTGCTCGTATCACTCTCTGTGACCCCCACAGGGCGATCGTCAGCGGCCCCAGTCTCCTGCACGGAGAACGAGTCGACAGCCCCGACATTCGGGCCGGCATGGCGATGCTGATCGCGGCCCTGGCAGCCGAGGGCACATCCGAGATCGGCAACATTCGCCAGATCGATCGCGGTTACGAGGAGATCGAGGCCAGGCTGCGCTCTCTCGGGGCCCGAATCGACCGAGTCCAGGACTGAGGGGCCGTGACCGATCGGATACCCCCAGGGACGAGGGACGTCCTCCCGGACGAGATGCGCGAATTGCGTCGCATCGAGTCCTCGCTGCTCGAGACCTTTGCCGAGAACGGGTACGGCGAGGTCCGGACCCCGTTGATCGAGTTCGCTGAGGTGATCGAACAAGGCGCGCCCGGTGCCGGCGATTCAGTCAGGTTCCTCGATGATGGCGGGGAGCTACTGGCCCTCCGGAATGACATGACGATTCCGATCGCCCGGCTGGTTGCAACTCGTCTCCAGGATGTACCCCCTCCGTGGCGCCTCTGTTATTCGGTGAACTCATTCCGCCCGATCACGGCCCGGCGCGGTGAGCTCCGCGAGTTCGGTCAGGTAGGGATCGAGCTGATCGGGGCAGATCAGGCCGATCCGGTTGTCGAGGTCATCGCCGTCCTCGAGGCCGGGCTGGCCTCGGTCGGTCTCGAGCGTGCGGTGATCGGGATCGGCGATTCTGGCCTGGTGACCGGCCTGTTGGCCGACCATGGGCTGGGGCCGGAGGTTGCCGATGATGCCGCCGAGATGCTCGCTGCGGGAGAGCTTGTCGAACTCGAGCGAAAACTCGTCGATCAGGTCGGACTCGACTCGGAAGCGACCGAGTCAGTGATGGCCGTCCTGCGGCAGCGCGGTGGGGCCGAGGTACTGGATCGGGCCGATGACGGCGCCGGCCCCGGACTTGCGGAGGCGGTCGCGAGGCTCCGTGAGACGGTTGCCAAGATTCGGGACAGCGGAGTGTCTTTGGAGCTGGTCATCGATCTCGGTCTGGCCCGTGATCGCGCCTACTACTCCGGCGCAATCATCGAGGTCTACGAACCGTCGGTCGGTCGAACGATTGGCGGGGGCGGTCGATACGACGGCTTGATGGGAACCTTCGGACTCGATCGCACGGCAGCCGGATTCAGTCTCTATGTCGAGAGAATCCATGCCGCACAGCTCGAGGAGGGCGCCTGATGGATGCCGACCGAAAAGAAGAACCGGCGCGCCTCCGCCTGGCGATCCCCCGTGGGGCACTGATGCCACCGGTCCTCGATCTCCTCGACGAGGCCGGATTCGACACTGCACTCCTTCGGAATGAATCACGAGCACTGATCTTCGAGCTCGATGACCTCACCGTAAT
>JBBAUQ010000140.1:0-3220 GCA_040398125.1 Solirubrobacterales bacterium
CAGAGGTCCTCGAAGGGGCCATTTCGGTAGAGCGATACGGTCTCGGCCCCCTCGTCGGCGATCAGGTCTTCGATCAGCTCGACCTTGTAGTCCTCGTCCTGTCCCTTGAAGATCTCGATCGCCTCGGCCACCGGTACGTCCCGGCGTTCGAAGCTTTCATCGGCCTTGATGTGACTTCGCATGGCCTCTTCGATGGCCGGGAGGTCACCCTCCGTGACAGTGACGCCCTCGGGAAACTCGAAGTCGTAGTAGAAGCCGTCGTCGATCGGGGGTCCGATCGACACCTTGGTCCCGGGATAGAGCTCCTGGACCGCGGTCGCCATCACGTGCGCCGCGTCGTGCCTGATCAGCTCGAGCGCATCGGGGTCGTCCTCGGTGACGATGGCGATTTCCTCACCGTCTGAAAGGGGCATCGCCAGGTCCCTGACCTCCCCTCCCACCCTGACCGCAAGCGCCGCACGGGCCAGGCCCGAACCGATGGCGCTAGCCGCATCGGCACCGGTCGCTCCCGATTGGAGCCCGAGTTCGTTGCCATCCGGAAGGATGACCCTAATCTGTTCTTCTTCGCTCCTGGACATCGTGAATGGGGACTCGGCCCCCTCTCCGCATCCTATTGGTCCTGGACGCCGGTCCAGCGTCCCTCGCCGAAAGACTCAATCGCCGGACAGCGGCCGGGTGGCGAGTGCCTTCACCCTTGCCGCAAGGGCTTCGAGCGCCCCACGCGAGGTCGGAGCGACCGTCATGTTGAACCAGCCGTGGATCGCCGGAAACCTCTCCAGCTGCACCTCTACGCCCTCGCCACGGAGCCGTTCCGCCAGGGCCTCCCCCTCGTCGCGCAGCGGGTCGGCTGCGGCGGTCGCCAGGTATGTCGGAGGGAGGCCTCGCAGCGACTTGGCCCGGAGCGGGGAAACCCGGGGATCGCCACGGTCGACGCCTTCCGGGAGGTAGCTGTCGCGGTAAAAATCCATCTTCTCCTCGGAGAGGAAGAAGCCGCTTGCGAACTGGTGGTACGACGCCGTCTTCCCTGCGAGGTCCGTTACGGGGTAGACCAGCACCACGGCAAACGGCATCGCCTCGTCCGCCCAGTCGAGATCGAGACAGAGGACCATCGCGAGGTTGCCCCCGGCGCTGTCGCCGCCGACCAGCATGCGCCCGGGGTCGATCCCGAACTCTGCGGCACGCTCCTTGATGTCTCGCCACGCGGCAAGGCAGTCATCCGGGGCTGTCGGCCAGGGGTGTTCGGGGGCCAACCGGTATTCGACCGAGGCGACCGATACGCCGGAGCCGGATGCAAGGGCGCGTAGCGAACCATCGTGGGAGGCGATCGAGCCGACTAGCCAGCCTCCCCCGTGAAACCAGACAAGCAGCGGCCCCGGCCTGCTGCCGGCGTCGTCTGGGCGGTAGAGCCGCATCCTGAGCTGGCCATCCGACCCCGCGACCCGGTGCTCGGTAATCGTGAGGCCCCGCTCAATGACCCGATCGCCCACCAGGGCAGCCGAGCCGTCGGTCTGCTCTCTCTGAGTTTCCACCGGGATCCCCTCGACGCTCTCGGTGCCGGCCCTGTGGAGGAAGGAGGCCAGTAAACGCTGGTCGGGCGCCAGCAGCTCGGCACCCGGCGGAAGCTCATCGGTGATCTTCCCCAGCACTGGCGCCGGCATCGAGAGGGTTGCCTTCAAGCCAGTTCTGAAGAACGGCGAGAGCCAGGCGGGGATCGTTTCCATGCGGCAATCCTATTGCCGGCACCCGCCAAGGGCAGGCAACAGCCGTATAGTCGACGCGTGGAGGTAATCGATCTGTCCGCTCCGATCGTCCCCAGCCCGGAGGGGGCACCCGACGTGCTCCGGACCGAGATCGATTTCCAGGATCACGCCGAGGGCGCCCGGGTGATCGAGGAGCTGTTCGGGGTCGGCCCGGAACTGCTCCGTGACGGGGAGGGCTGGGCGAACGAGTTCTTCACCCGGTTCGGAACCCACAACTCGACCCATGTCGATGCGCCCTGGCACTACAACTCGACCGTTGACGGCCAGCCGGCCGAGACGATCGAAAAACTTCCGCTCGACTGGTTCCTGCGTCCGGGCCTGAAGCTCGACTTCACCGGACGGGAAGACGGCGAAGTGATCACCGCTGCCGAGGTCGAGGAGGCCGTCTCGATGGCCGGGCGGAACCTCGAACCCCTCGATATCGTCCTGATCCAGACCGGATGTGACCGCTGGATCGATGACCCCTCCTACATGGCTCACGGGCCCGGGGTGTCGGGAGAGGCAACCCGCTGGCTTCACGACCGTGGAGTCCGGGTGATGGGTATCGATGCCTGGGGCTGGGACAGGCCGCTGTGGATGCAGGCCGAAGAGGCGAAGGCAGAAGGACGGCAGGGCATCTTCTGGGAGGCTCATCAGGTAGGCCTTGCCTACTGTCAGATCGAACGACTGGTCAACCTCGATGCCCTGCCCGGCTCCGGTTTCACAGTTTCCTGTCTGCCCCTGCCCCTGGTCGGGGGAAGCGCCGCACCGGCCCGCGTGGTCGCAATCCTCGATCAGTGACCTAGACCGGCTTGGGCCGGGCTGATGCTCTCCCCGGCTGTCGATCCGAACGCCGCGGCAAGGCCGTCGAAGCCCTCTCGAGCGATCTTGGAGACGGTCGTTTGACCGGCACCGCTTCCCGTACAGCAAAAGCCAGTTGGTGGCACCAGCGACGCCGATAAACTCCCTTTCCATGTACGACGAGCCCGAAATGGCGCCGGAGGACTTCGTCGACCGGGGCCGGTCAGACAGGGGGACCGTGGCGGAGAGGGCACTCAGGCTCCTGGGCGCCTTCATCCCGGCCGTGGCCGGCTTCTTCTGGCTTTCGGCACTGCTCGAGACCGGTCCTTTGGTCGGCCACGCTGTCGCCGGCCTGGCGGTCTTCCTCTTCTCACTCGCACTCTGGACCCTGACCTGGGGTCGAACGGTTAAACCGGCCTGAGCATTGGGACGATGAACCTGCGATTGGGATTCAGGACTCGACTGGCGGCAGGGTTCGCATTGCTGGCGTTTGCGGCCATGGCCGCGACGACACCGGTTGCATCCGCGGGGTCACCGGCCCTTCCGGTCTCCTGTAATGGCCATCCCGACCTCTGCAGCAGGACACTCGACCGAGTCGTCCTGCCCGGAACCCATAACTCGATGGCTGCAGAAGAACTCGGCTGGAATCTGGCCAACCAGACCTATGACATACCGGGACA
>JBBAUQ010000140.1:3230-4192 GCA_040398125.1 Solirubrobacterales bacterium
AGAACCTCGTCATGGCGGCGACCGCCGCCGACGGCGAGACGGTGATCGAGAACGTCGACCGGACTGAAGGTGAGCAAGTCGGCGCAAAGGTTTATCTCTGTCACGTTTTCTGCCCCTTTGGGGCGTCGGATCTGACCGAGGTCCTGGGCGAGGTGCGCCAGTTCCTGGAAACGAACCCCAACGAAATCCTTGTCTTCGTCAACGAGGACTACGTCGCTCCTCGCGACTTCGCATCGGCCGTCGAGGAATCGGGCCTGATCGAGCACGTCTACACCGAGCCCCTCGATCACTGGCCGACCCTTGGCGAGATGATCGAGTCCGATGGCAGGGTCCTGTTCCTTGCCCAGAGTGAGAGCGGCGATGTTCCCTGGTACCACAGGGCCTACGAGGGGCCGATGCGGGAAACCCCTTACTCATTCAACGACCGTGAAATCGAGATGCTCACCTCGCCCCAGGGCCAGGTCGAGAGCTGCAGGGCAAACAGGGGCGGAAACACCGGTGGACTCTTCCTGATGAACCACTGGATCCTCGGCAACGGCGTCAGCCCTCGCGTTGAGTTCGCGGAGGCGGTAAACACCAGGGAGGTGCTGGTGAACAGGGCACGGGTCTGTGAGACGGTCCGCGGAAAGCTGCCGACGATCCTCGCGGTCGACTTCCTCGGCGTCGGAGATGTTGTCGGTGCAGCGCGTGAGCTGAATGGCCTGAAGAAACCGGAGCCGCCCGGGTTGACCCCGGCCCAGATCAGGAAGAAGGCCCGGGCCCTCTGCCGGAAGAAGAAGGGGAAGGCTCGCCAGACCTGCATCAAGAAGCAGACTGCGCGACTCCAGAAGCAGAATGCCCGGAGCCGACCCCTCGGCAGCTGAGCTTCAAGTAGTCGGGCTTTCGATGGGCGCAACTGGGCTCGAACCAGTGACCTCCAGCGTGTCGAGCTGGCGCTCTACCAACTGAGCTATGCGCCCGGG
>JBBAUQ010000141.1:0-4183 GCA_040398125.1 Solirubrobacterales bacterium
CAGCCTGCGTTGTCGAGGCTCATGGAGGTGCAGCCGTGGCTGATGCGGCTGTTGCCCCACGCCCCCGCTGCCCACGGCGATGCGTGCAGGAACTCACCGTGCCAGGTGAGACGCATGGCGTAGTCGACCTTCACCCGATAGTGGTCCGGATCATCCTCGGAGACACCCGCCGTGGCGTTGTCCATCACGCGGGTGCGCTCCTTGGTCATGATCAGCTTCGTGCCCGAGAGGGTCTCGTAGCCATCCATCCCCATGGTGACGGGGATGGTCCGCTCCTTCTTGCCGTTGATGAAGACCTTCATCATGAGCGTCTGAGCGTCCGCCTCCATGACCACGCTGTCGGTCGTCCGGTAGGTCGTGCGCACGTTGTCGCGACCCCACAGCCCGGGGGCGGCTTCGACCCCGCGCAGGTCGATGTCGAGCTCGATGTCGGAGTTGCCGGGCCAGTAGTCCTGGGGGCGGAAGATCGCCTGGGTGGGGCCGGTCCAGTACCACGCCCCCAGGATCGGAGTGGGCGTACGCACGATCATGGCCTTCTCCACGGCCGCGCGATCCTTCACCGCTTCATCGAAGTTGACCGTGAGGGGCATGCCCACTCCGAATTCCGTGCCGGCCTCCATGCTGGGCGATGCCTTGAGGAAGCCGTCCGGGTCGACGGTGCGGATCTTCTCCGTCAGAGAAGCCTCCTGGCCGCGCGCATCCACCGCCTTGGCCTTCACGGTGTAGACGGTGTCGAAGTCAAGATAGGACCGCTGGGAGGTCCAGGTGCGCCCGTCCGGGGAGAGCTCACCCTTGACGACCCGGCTCGGCCCCTCCGTGACGAGCACATCCGTGAGGCGCCCGTGGTCGACGTGCACGACGATCGGACGGTCGATGGGGGCATCGCGCACGATCGCGTCCACGAGGCCGATCTGCGCTATCGAAGCATCGGGGAGATCGGCCGAGGTGAACTCGAGGCTGGGCTGGCAGGCCGTGACCGCGAGCAGGGCCACGCCAGAGGCAGTGGCGATCAGGGGTCGGCGCATGTCCAAGAGGATAACCCGCCGGACGCCGTGTCTCAGCGCGCGAACTCGCCGCGGTAGTACTCGAAAAGCCAGCCAATGACCGATACGAGCAGCACCGAGACCCCGAGGACCACGAGCCATGCGCCGAAAATAAAGCCCAGGGCGATGAGCATGGCCGAGAAGCCCACGGGGAGCGGCCACCAGCTATGGGGGCTGTAGAAGCCGTACTCCGGATCGGCCTCGTCGATCTCGGCATTGGACCGGTCTTCCGGGAGACCGTCGAGGCGCTTATTGGTGTAGAGGATGTAGAAGGCCACCAGGAAGGCAAGGCCACCGGTCATGACCAGAGCCGTGGTGCCGATCTCATCACCGCTGACGTAGAAGTAGATGCCGCCTACGGCAAGGAAGAAGATCGCACCGAGGGCGAAGGACCAGCCGCCGATCTTCACGAGGCGCTCCCCGTCGTGACCTGGCCAGCAGGTGCCGGCTGGTGCTCTGCGAGCTCGGGATGGTGCAGGTCGAAGGCCGGGCGCTCGGAGCGGATCCGGGGCAGTGAGGTGAAGTTATGCCGCGGCGGCGGGCAGGAGGTCGCCCACTCCAGCGAGCCACCCCAGCCCCAGGGATCGTCGACCGTCACCTTGGGGGCGTTCTTCCACGTCCACAGGACATTCCAGATGAAGACCAGCGTGGACAGGCCGACGAGGATCGAGCCGATGGACGAGACGGTATTGAGGGTCGTGAAGCCGTCGCTGGCGAGGTAGTCACCGTATCGACGTGGCATGCCCTGAACGCCGAGCCAGTGCTGCACGAGGAACGTGACCTGG
This sequence comes from Solirubrobacterales bacterium, assembly GCA_040398125.1. GTDB lineage: Bacteria > Actinomycetota > Thermoleophilia > Solirubrobacterales > 70-9 > 67-14. The sequence continues at coordinate 1,829 of JBBAUQ010000141.1, forward strand.
AAGCCGATGAAGACCATCCAGAACTGCACGTGACCGAGCTTCTCGTTGAGCATGCGGCCGGTCATCTTGGGCCACCAGAAGTAGAGGCCCGCAAACATGAGGAAGACGACGGTGCCGAAGACGACGTAGTGGAAGTGCGCCACGACGAAGTAGCTGTCCGACACGTGGAAGTCGAGGGGTGGCGCCGACAGGATGATGCCCGTGAGGCCGCCGAAGAGGAAGGTGATGAGGAAGCCCACGGTGTAGAGCATGGGCGTCTCGAAGCTCACCGACCCCCGCCACATGGTGCCGATCCAGTTGAAGAACTTCACGCCCGTGGGAACGGCGATGAGCATCGTCATGAGGGCGAAGAACGGCAGGTAGACCGAGCCCGTGACGTACATGTGGTGGGCCCACACCGCGACCGACAGCGCGCCGATCGCCATGGTCGCGAAAACAAGTCCCTTGTAGCCGAAGATCGGCTTGCGGGAGAAGACCGGGATGATCTCGCTCGCGATGCCGAAGAAGGGCAACGCGAGGATGTAGACCTCCGGGTGCCCGAAGAACCAGAAGAGGTGCTGCCACAGAATGGCGCCGCCGTTCTCCGCCTCAAAGACGACGGCGCCGAACTGGCGGTCGATGAAGGCCATAAGCAGCGCCGCCGCCAGGATCGGGAAGGCGACGAGCACGAGCACGCTGGTGATGAAGATCGTCCACGTGAAGATCGGCATCCGGAACATCGTCATGCCGGGGCAGCGCATGCAGAAGATCGTCGTGATGAAGTTGACGGCACCGAGGATGGTGCCGAGGCCGCCCATGGCGAGGCCGAGCAGCCAGAGATCCGCGCCCACCTCGGGGGAATTCACGGCGTTGCTCAGCGGCTGGTAGGCGAACCAGCCGAAGGATGCCGCACCGCCCGGTGTGAAGAAGCTCAGGGCGATGGTGAGGCCGCCGAAGAAGAACAGCCAGTAGCCGAGCATGTTCAGCCGCGGGAAGGCCACGTCAGGCGACCCGATCTGCAGCGGCATGATCACGTTGCCGAAGCCGACGTAGAGCGGGGTCGCGAAGAGGATGAGCATGATCGTGCCGTGCATGGTGAAGAGCTGGTTGTACTGCTCAAGCGACACAAACTGCATGCCGGGTGTCGCGAGCTCGGCGCGGATGACGAGCGCCATGGCGCCCGCAGCCACGAACCAGAAGAAGGACGTGATCAGGTAGAGGTAGCCGATCGTCTTGTGATCGGTCGACGTGACCCACTTGACGATCGTGCGGCCAAGGTGACCCTTGCGCACCTGCTTGGGGGTCGGCGTCGTGGTCGGCGCAGCGACCGGATCATTGAGGATGGTCACAGGTTCCTCCCCTCGGACGGGCGCTCGCCGGTGTAGTTGACGCGCTCGCTCTCCAACTTGCCTGTCTGGCCCTTGGCACGGAGCTCCTCCATGTGCTGATCGAACTCCGCCCGCGAGACGACGTTGACGTTGAACAGCATGCGGGCATGGTCGGTGCCGCACAACTCGGCGCAGCGACCGATGAAGGTGCCCTCCTTATTGGGCGTGATCTCGAAGGTGTTGACCTTGCCCGGGATGACGTCCATCTTGAAGAGCCAGTCGATCACCCAGAAGGAGTGGATGACATCGGGTGACGTGAGCTCGAACTTGATCTTCTCGTCGACCGGCACCCACAGCGTGGGGGGAACACCCGGGGTGCCGACGTCGTACACCTCTTCGTCGAGGTAGTTGAAGGCCCAGCTCCACCGGAATCCGACGACGTTGATCGTCTCACTCTGGTCGTTCTCGACCGAGAGGAGCTCCGTCTGATCGCGTGCGGTGAAGACGAAGAGGCCGAGGATCATGATGAGCGGCACGATCGTGTAGAGGAGTTCGAGCGGCAGGTTGTACTTCGTCTGCTCCGGCACGCCGTCGTTGCCCTTGCGGCGCCGGTAGGCGATCGCGGCCCAGAGGATGAGGGCCCACGTGACGATTCCGACCCCCCACGCCGCGATCCACGTGCCCTGCCAGAGGTTCTGGACGATGGGCCCCTCCACCGTGGCGGGGTCGGGCAGATCGAAGAAGAAGGCCTCATTGGCCGTGCAACCAGAGGCCGTCACGGCCACAAGGCCCAGTGCGGCAGATGTCAGCAGAATGCGGCGCCGTCGCTCCACGTCAGCGACACTAGCGCAAGGGGAATTCCTCGCCCGGCAGGGGGCGCGACCACCTGCAACCGAGTCTCCGGCAGTGCCTGAGGCGGCAGGGAAGGTAGCGTCGCCGACGTGCCCTCCGCTGCGCCACCCGCAGGCTTCCTCGATGCCGCCTCCGGTCAGCCGCTCAACCCAGCGGCCCGGGACGCCTGGGCCGTGGCGGTCGACGCCGGTTGGGC
>JBBAUQ010000142.1:0-4162 GCA_040398125.1 Solirubrobacterales bacterium
ACCTGGAGGTTCGACATGCACACCGTCCTGATCACCCTCGCCGCCCTGTACGGCGTGTACCGCTACGAGCACCGTGCTCGCTTCGCCGCCTACCGTGCGAGCCGCAAGCAGGTGGCCCGATGAGCCGCAAGGACTACGAAGCCATCGCTGCCGACATCGCTCGCAGCATGGACCGCACGCTCTCGCCGCACGCCGAAGCCGTGCTCCGCATGCTCGCTCGTGACCTCGCTGGCACGTTTGAGGCCGACAACCCCCGGTTCGACCGGGACCGGTTCCTCGTGGCGTGCGGCGTCAAGACGGCGTGAACCGAGCCGAAACGCCGTGAGGCGTCCACCGGGACTGATCGCCCGGTGCTGATGAGGCAGATCACCTTCACGAACCAGGAGGTTCGACATGTCATATCCCAACCGCTACCGCTCGTCCTACCGGGCGAACTACTCCAAGCCCTCGTCGCCCCGTGTGCTCACGGCAGACGGCCTCGACGCCGGTTACAGCGCCAAACAGCAGGGCTACCTGCTCTCGCTGGCCGACAGCGTCCAGGCGCTGCTGGCTGAGGTCGATGCCAGCGACTCGCTGTTCACCTCGACGCTCGATGTCATCGTGCCGCTGGTGCCCACCGTCGACGCCGTGCGTGCCTCTCAGCGTGTCGAGTCGGTGTCGAGCACCATCGACGCCCTGAAGGGGCTGGTCGAGCGTGTGAAGGCCGCTCGTGCCCCTCAGATCGCCGCTGAGGTGGTCGCACAGCACCCCGGCCTGCCGGTCACGCATCGGCCTCCGTTCCATGCACGGTTCAGCCGCCAGGGTGGCTGCGACGTGTGCGGCGCTGACATCGTTGAGGGCGTCGACTGGTGCGTCGAGCACGCTGGCAGGCAGTTCCGCAACTACTGCTGCCGGTGCGCCGACGAGACCCCGGCTGAGCGTAGTGCTCGACAGCTTGCCGCTCACGAGGCCGCACAGGCTGCGTTGGCTGAGCGGCGTGCTCGTGCCGCCGCCGAAGAGCAGGCTCGACTCGACGTGCTCGACCGCATCTCGACGGTGCGCTCGCTGTACGGTCACGGCCCTGAGAGCAAGCACACGGTCGGTGTCGCCGTTGACAGCAAGGTCGAGGGCCAACTCGACTTCCTGCGAGTCAAGTCGCAGAAGGTGCTGCGAGTCATCGGTGGTCACGCTGACCAGCCGCTCGCACCGGCACAGGCGCTGCCGCTGCTCGACCGGATCATCGCCATGACGAGCGACGAGCGCCGCAACGCCGCTCACCTGTTCGGGACCGACCAGGGCGTGTGCGGACGGTGCGGCAAGCACCTCACCAAACGAGACAGCGTCCTCCAGGGGCTTGGCCCCGACTGCGCCGCCAAGGCTTGGTTCTGACACACCCGTCGAGGGAGGGTGGCAGCAATGCTGCCCTCCCTCATGTACGATCCTCAACTCCCAACCCAAACCACCACGAAAGGTTCCTCCAATGGCCGATCTCTTCGCCGCAGCACGTGCTCGTGCCGCAGCCATCGCCCCCTCGATCTCCGCACCAGCGGAACCCATCAGCGACTTCTCGACGTTCAGTCGAGCCACCAGCGCCGACTGCACGGTCTCGCTGGCCCTCACGCCCATGCCCCACCAGAACGTGGTGATCAACGCCGTGGCCGGTGGACACAGACGCCTGCTCGTGGCCGACGAGATGGGCGTGGGCAAGACCCTGAGCGCCATCGGTGCCGTCGAGGCTGTCAATGCCTTCCCGGCGCTGTTCATCGTGCCGCCGTCGCTCACACGCAACTGGCAGCGTGAGGTCGAGCGTGCGCTCCCCGGACGAACGGTGCAGGTCCTGAGCGGCACCAAGCCCGGACCCATCGCCCCGGCTGACGTGACCATCATCGGTGACGCCGTCATCGCCGCCTGGTCGCTGCCTGCCAAGAAGGGTGAGCCTGACGGCCCTCTCGCCACCTACCCGTGGGCGGCGCTCGTGGTCGATGAGGCCCACCGGATGAAGGGTCTGGCCGACTCCAAGCCGTCGAAGCGAGCACGTGCTGCGGCGCTCATCAGCCAGCGGATCGCCCCTGAGGCCGTGCGTCTGGCCCTCACCGGCACGCCGATCCTCAACCGCCCTCGTGAGATCATCGGTGCCCTCACGATCAGCGGCACGTTGCACCGGATCGCACGCACTAAGGGCGAGTTCCTGTATCGCTACTGCGGCCCTCAGAACAACGGCTGGGGCGTGTCGTACAGCGGTGCGTCGAACGTGGCTGAGTTGAACGCAAAGCTCACCGCCTCGTGCATGATTCGTCGGCTCCGCTCTGAGGTGCTCACGCTGCCGAACAAGGGGCGCTCGCTCGCTTACCTGCCGGTCAGCGACGCTGCCGCTCGTGACTATCGCAAGGCGCAGGCTGACCTGGAGAGCTTCCTGCGGAACGCCAAGGGCGACAAGGACTACAGCTTGGCAGAGCGTGCCCATGCGATTGTGTTGCTCAACACGCTGCGACGCATCAGCGGTATCGGCAAGGTCGAGGCCGTCGTCGCACAGGCCCAGGACCTCCTCGATGAGGGCGAGCAGGTGTTCATCGCTGCCCACCACATCGAGGTAGTGGCTCGCATCTCGACGGCGCTCGCATCGCACGGTGTGGTCGAGATCGTCGGCGGCATGTCAGCCGACGAGAAGCAGGCATCGGTCGACGCATTCCAGAGCGGTCGGGCACGGGTGCTCGTGGGCAACATCGACGCTGCCGGTGTGGGCTTCACGCTGACCAGCGGTCGCCACATCATCGTGGCCGAACTGCCCTGGACGCCTGGTGCGCTCCAGCAGGTCGAGGACCGCCTGCATCGCATCGGTCAGACCCGTGAGGTCATCTCGACCATCACCATCAGCGACCTGCCTGGTGGGTCGGTGGACGAGCGCCTCTGGCGCTTGCTCGACAGCAAGGCACAGGTCATCGGTGCCGTGCTCGACGGCGACTCTGTCGGTCTCGACACCGACATCCAGAAAGCTCTGCTCGACAGCTACCGCTGATTGAGTCGTGCCAGATCGCATCGGTCCCCTCCCCCTCCGGGGGACCGGTGCGTGGCTGGGACAACTCAGTCCACCAACAATCCCGATCACGACCCAGGAGGTCGACATGACAGACATCCACACACTCGCCGTCGATACCGACACTCGACTGGCCGACCTGCACGCCCGACTCGCCAAGCAGAGCCACTATCGACGCTGGGCCGTCGACAGCCTGCATCGCATCGCCGGTCATCGCAAGGTGAACGGTCGATTCGTTGCCTCGCTGAGCGACGTTGACCCGTCCACGCTCAGCCCCTGGAATCAACGAGACTGGGCTGACACGCAAGCAAAGGTCCATCAGCATGACGAGGCGATCAACCACCTGCGAGACGAGATCGCAGACCTCGACGCCGTGTGGTCGTTCCACGGGCGCTGGTCGCGGTTCTTCCTCGTGACCAACACCAACGGGCACATCCACAGCAGCCTCAACTGCTCCACCTGCCGGATCGACACGCAGTTCGCATGGCTGCCCACGCTCTCGGGTCTGACCGAGGCCGAGGCCGTCGAGGCCCACGGGTCGATCCTCTGCTCGGTGTGCTTCCCCTCGGCTCCGGTCGAGTGGACGAACGGCGAGAGCAAGGCGGCGCAAGCCGCCAAGGCCGAGCGTGCCGCCGCCAAGGCCGAGCGTGATGCCAAGCGCCTCGCCAAGGCGCTGCTGCCCGACGGCTCGCCGCTGGTGGTCGTCATCAGCGAAGCCAACGAGCGGTTCGGGCAGCGCCGGGAGGAGTTCGCCACGCTGGCGAGCGCCAAGACCTGGCTCACCAACGCCGCCGAGTGGAGCCGGGGAGGTGGCGAGCACCCTTTCTACCCGCGGCACGCCATCGACACGGTGGCGCTCGCTGTCGCTGCCAAGCTGGGCACGACGCCCGAGGCCGAGATCGCCGCAGCGAAGCTGCGTGCAGCCAAGCGTCGCTGAGTGCAGCGCCACGAGTCACCGGCCTGCCGGTCGGTGGCTCGCACGGTGTACTCATCACTACCACCACCACCACCACCACCAGAAAGGCTCACCATGACACTCAGAGAGACAGCACGACCGCTGGCGCTCGACTACCTGTGGGACGACGCACGGAGCGTCGCCCAACTCATCGCCTGGGGCGAGGTCAGCGAGGACGTGCTCGACGCCCTGCG
>JBBAUQ010000143.1:0-4159 GCA_040398125.1 Solirubrobacterales bacterium
CCCCCCCCCCCCCCCCGAAATCACACGGGTCGGACGGTGAAGGACTGGGAAATCGGTTCCTCTGCGGTTCATCGTGAACCTCGCCTACTAGCTACCTACTAACTCCGCACTCGTTACATCGTCAGTGCCAGCGAGTCTATTAAAACTGACGTTACGTTGCCGAGATCGGCCCGTTTTTTTTCTAATAGATGGTCGGTAAGCGACGGCACCGCCACTGATCGAGGCGATCCCAAGGGCTCTCATCTGGTCGGTTAAAGTCACGTCATGTACCTGCTCCACACCCCCTGGACCAGGGTCCAGACCCTCAAGTTTTCGCTCGCGGTCAGCTTCATTCCCTGGGCCGCCCTGCTCGGGGCGATGCGCCTTTTGACCCTCGGCCCGATCTCACTCGAAATGGGGTTGATGGGCGGCGGATTCCTGGCGATCGGCTTCTCCTGCCTGACCGCATTCACCGTCTGGTTGGCCGGCCGGATCCTCGACCTCGAGATGAACGACTACTTCCTGACCCTGCGCAAGGTGATCTGGATGGCCATCCCTTCCGGGCTGGTGGTACTGGTGACGGTCCACCTCTTCCCCCTGAATCTCCTTTTCGTTACGGCAATTCAGACGGCATTGCTGATACGACGGCTGCCTAGCGCCCAGCAGGAGCCGGCTGATGAGGCACCCCGCCTGGAACCGATTGCCTTCGCCACGGTCGGTATGAAGTTCCTGGTGGTCGGAGCGCTGCTCTTCTTCGCCCTGGTCGTCCAGGCCTGAACGACCGGGCCAGGCGGGCCGGGTCAGGCCTCGCCGAGTTGGTCGGTGAGGAAACTGCCGGCCAGCTCCATCACGGACTCCAGGGTGCCGGGCTCCTCGAACAGGTGGGTCGCCCCGGGGATCACCTCCAGCAGGGAGTTTCCCCCGAGCAGGCCGGCAGCCTCCCGGTTCAGCTCAAGTACCTGAACGTCTTCACCGCCGACCAGGAGGAGCACCGGGCAGGTGACCTCACCAAGCGCCGTGGGTCCAGCCAGGTCGGGCCGGCCACCCCGGGAGACCACTGCCCCGACCCGATCCGGCAGCACGGCTGCCGCCCGGAGGGCTGCCGCCGCACCGGTCGATGCCCCGAACAGTCCGAGCGGAAGGCTGCCGAGCAGCCGGTCACGGCCGATCCAGAGGATGACGTCCACCAGGCGAGCGGTCAGCAGGTCGATGTCGAATACGGGCTGGCGTCGGTCAGCCTCTCCCGGGGTGAGGAGGTCGAACAGCACGGTTGCCAGGTCCCTTTCCACCAGGCTCTCGGCGACGGCCCGGTTGCGGGGGCTCAGCCGACTCGATCCACTGCCGTGGACGAAGACGACCAGCCCTTGGGGGTCGGCAGGCACGGTGATGTCGGCCGAGAGCCCGGCCCCGTCGGCCGTGGTGACCCGGGCAGACTGTGTGAACGGTGGCTCGGGATCGGGCGGGGCCGGGGCCCGGCCGTGGTCGAGCAGGGCGAGGACCTCATCGTCGGAAACCTGGCCGAAGTCCTCGTACCAGAGTCCGACCCCGCCGAAGTGGTCCGGGACGAGCAGGGAGACGACCTGGTCGACCTCGCCGGCCATCCGGTCAAGGGTCTCGGGCGGACAGACCGGAACGGCGATGATCACCCGGGCTGCACCGCGGGCCCTCATCACCCGGGCGGCAGCGGTCGCGGTTACCCCGGTGGCCAGGCCGTCATCGACCAGGACAACGGTCCGGCCGGCAACCGGTATCGGCGGACGGCCACCGCGATAGAGCACCCGTCGCCGCTCCAGCTCGAGCTTTTCACGGTCGATCACGGCGGCCAGCTCCTGCTCACCGGTGCCGGTTGCCCTGACCGATTCCTCGTCCAGGACGATCGTGCCGTCCTCGCCGAGGGCGCCCAGCCCGAACTCGGGCTGGGCCGGAGCACCGAGTTTCCTGACCAGGCCGATGTCGAGCTCTGCCCCCAGGGCACGGGCCACCTCCCGGGCGACCGGGACGCCGCCCCTTGGCAGCCCGATCACCAGGGGATCGTCCAGGCCCAGCCCGGCCAATTCATCGGCCAGCGCCATCCCGGCCTGCGTTCGGTCCTCGAACCTCATCCGTCTCGTGTCTCGATCGGATCGCTGTTTTCGATCATCGGGTATGCCCCTTTGACCAGACACGTTAGAGATCGGGCGTCCGAGAGACAGGAGAATCGTCCCACGATCAGATTCCGCGGAAGCCAACGCCTTGGACCGAGGTTGACCCGGCTTAGCCCATTCAGTCCGGGCCTGAGGTAGGGTCAGGGCCGCCCTGTGGCTTCGGATCCTTCCGAACCATCGACCAATAAATCGGGAGAGAGAATGAACCAGCGCCTCATCCGTGCCCTGCTCGTCACTTCCATCGCGGCCATCGCCACAGTCCCGGTCGCCTGTGGGGGGAGTGACTCCGGCTCCTCAAACACCTGGAGGATCGGCCTCGAGGCACCGCTGTCGGGTGACCAGAAGAACCTCGGCGAAGGCATGCTGCGCGGGGCCGAGCTGGCTGCCAACCAGATCAACGAGAAGGGCGGCCTGCTGGGACGCGAGGTCGAGATCGTCTCGATCGATGACGCGGCCGACCCGAAGACCGGGGTGAAGGCGGCCCGGGAGGCGCTCGACTCCGGCCTGGACGGGGTCATCGGTCCGTACAACTCCGGGGTCGGCCTGGAGACCCTGCCGATCTACATCGATGCCGGCCTGGTGCCGATCAGGCTGACCTCTGACACCGCGACCAACGGGCTGGGCTTCACCCTCCAGCCGATGACTTCACAGATCGCCCCGGTGGCGGCCGAGGCGATGGAGGAGTGGCTCGGTGCCGACTCGGTCGGGATCATCTACGACGACTCGACCGCCTACACCAAGACGATCGAGAAGGAAGTGACCAAGGACCTCGAGGCTGACGGCGTGTCGGTCTCCTCGGTCGCGATCAAACCCGGCGAGTCTGACTACTCGAAGGAAGTCGAGGAGCTGGCCAACGAGGGGGCAGATGTGATCTACCTGGCCGTCTACTTCCCCGAGGGAGCCAAGCTGGCGACCGAGATGTTCGACCAGAAGGTCGATGCCCAGTGCATGGCCGACTACGCCTCCTATGACAACGGCTTCATCCAGGACGCCGGTGAGGAAGTGGCCCAGAGCTGCCCGGTGGTCGGGGTGCCGGCCCCGGATGACTTCGAGAAGTCGGGCCTTTACGTAAAGAGTTACGAAGAAGACTTCGATGAGGACCCCGGGACCTGGAGCCCCTACACCTATGACTCGATGAACTTCCTGGCCGAGGGGGTCCGCCAGACCAAGGGCTTCAACTCGAAGAAGCTGAACAAGGTCCTCGGCGAGGTCGAGGGCTGGGAGGGCTGGACCGGGACCGTGGACATCGATGCCAAGACGGGCAACCGGGATCCGGCGACGGTCGTCGTGACGCGGGTCAACCGGGGTGGCCAGTTCAGCACCGACATGGCCTGGGCCGAGGCCGTGGCCAGCGGCAAGCCCTACCGCGGCGGCTGAGCCGAACGGAAAAGCTCAGGCGGCGAGGCGGTCGCCGACCAGCTGGTCGACGAAGCCGCGATCCAGGGTCAGGTCAAAGGCGGTGAGCGCCGAGGCGAGCTCCTCGACCGAACCGACGTGGATCAACTCGGACCGGTATTCCCGGGCCAGGCGCTCGGAGGGGACGTCCCACTCGAGTGCGGCCCCTGTGCGGGCGAAGAGGGCGATCGGGCGGGCGAACTCGGCCCGGAAGCCCTCGGCATGGACCTCGAGACCGCCCCAGGCCTCGACCACACCGAAGACCTCGTCCGGTTCCAGGCCGAGGCCGTCGACCCGACAGAAGTCCGAGTTGGGATCCCGGCCCCAGGGGTGGTTGGCGTAGAGGCCGCAGGAGCAGTCCGGGGCCGGTACGCCGACTCCTTCCGGGTGCGGCAGCGAGCCGTCACCGGGAAGGCAACTGGCCCGGGTCGGTTCACCACCCCCGTTCCAGCGGGTCTCGCCGTACCCGACCAGCCCGGGCCTGCCGTCCCGGTCCAGGGCCAGGTCCCAGGTCCTGAAACCGTGCACTCGACCCGCTACGAGGGGATCGGGCTGCTCACTCCCGTTCGGATCGCTCGAGGTCACTCTTCAGGCCGGGGTCTTCTCGGGCTCCCGGTCCGGTGTGGGCCCTCGCTCGGGAT
>JBBAUQ010000144.1:0-4153 GCA_040398125.1 Solirubrobacterales bacterium
CAATCTCGGGGTCCCCGAGGATCTCCAGGGCCCGCTCTGATGTGAGGCGAGTAACTGTTCGGCCGTACAGGGTCTCGGCCTGGCCCTCGGTGGGAGCAAAGAGGCCTACCCAGAAGCCGTCCTTGAACTTCCCTAGCAGGTCTGGGTACAGCACCGCCAACCGGGGCAGCAGCACCATCAGGGTGGCCACGGTATTGGCAATGGTTTCGGACTTGCCTGACTGGCGAGCCGCCAGCCCGGTGATCTCTTCACCGTCCCCGATGACCACCGACTCGATGATGCGGCGCGCGAGGGGCTGCTGGTAAGGATGGAGCGGATGCCCGACCAAGACCTCCATGAACTGCATGGACTTGTCGATCAACTGCTCCACGAACTCCGCGGACAACTCGTCGGTGTCGGGGTCCGGAAGTTCCTCGTCTAGTACGTCGTCCACCGATCCAGACTTGTCGACCTGGCGGCAGATTTCAGCGCTTACTTCTTCAGGGCTGTGTAGACCTGCGAGTGCGCCACTCCGTACATCTTGCCGATGGTGACCGGGCTGAACCCACTGTTGACGAGCACCCTCCACTGGTCGAGGCGCTCCTCAGTGGGGTTGGCCGCGGCTTCCTCCATGCACCAGTGGGTGCAGTACAACTTGTTCCGCATGGGGTGTACGGCGTCAGTCCAGGCCAGGATCCTGCGGCATCCCGCACATCTGACCGGGACCGGCTCGTCCGTGCGGCGCGGGTTAGCCGTGCCCATCTACAGGCCCTCAGAGTTGGCGACCTCGGTCAGGCCGTTGATTAACGCGAAGACCTCATCGGTCCTCAGCGGGACCCAGTAGCCCCTGCCGTAGGTATTGAGGCTGGGGATGTAGTCCCTCAGTTCAATTACCTTGACCCCCTCGATCTCGACCACCCTCATGTGGCATTCCAGATCTGCGGCCTTGGGGATGGTCTGCACCACTCTGGTTTTTGCCGGTGACTTGGTCATTGCTGCCCCTCTCGTCGTATCGACGACTCCGCCCCCCGCGAAGCCACTCCTGTACCACTAGTGTCACATGGACCTGCAGTCGAGTCCACCCCCGGTCGGCTAGGACCCGGCTATTTAACCTGACAATACCCACCGAGGGGGTGCAGTCAAGCACCTGGAGTCGTGGCGAATGTCAGCCGGTGGTGGTACTAATACGCCCACAGGTTGTCCACTACTTAGGGGGGTCTCGGTGTCATACGTCCAGGTGGTCCGGCCGGAGGACTTGGCAGATAGTTCAGTTTTTGATTTCAGCCTGCTTCCCAAGGGGGACCACCGGGTGACTGAGATCCGGGTACTGGTGACGCCAGTCGAGCCCATGAGGTGGGCCGAGGTGGACTGCGCCTGCGGGGAGACCCAGAGAGCCGACTGGAAGCCGTCCCACCGGACCTACGCAGAACTGGTCGAACTGGCCTGGCGCTGCTGGTTCATCGAGAGGCTCGTCTTCGGATCTCGGCAACTATGGCGCTGAGCACCGCCGCGGCAGTTTCGGCCTCATCCAGGTACTCGGGGAGTCCGTCGCGCTGGTACTGGGTCAGGTTGCGACCTGCGCTGTAGAGGGCCTGGTCGGACCAGGAGATGAGGTCCTCCTGGGACATCTTGGCCACCCGGGATGCGATCTTGGAGTCCGGGGTCCGCTTACGCCACATCGAGCGGCCTTGCCTTGATGGCCCGGCTGAGGGCCGAGTCTTCGGGCTGCTCGGATACCCAGCGCCCCGCAACAAACGCCCAGCGGGTTAGCGGTACGCGAACCACCCAGGAGCGTCCCAGCCTGTACGGCTCCTCGATCTCCTGGGTCTCACCGCGGTCGATGATGGGGAACTTCTTGGTTGGGTAGGCCATGGTGTGTACGAAATGCTTCTTTCCGATGTCGTGCAACTGGGGCATACTACGGGCGCTTTCTTCTCTGTCTGGTTGGGTTGGTTCTTGCTCCGGACCGGTCGAACTGACCGGACACCTGGCCGTCATTGAGCCACTGGCCGGTCCTCGCGATTCTGTACAAGCCCTCGCGCGCGGCCAGGGCGACATTCGCCATTCGGGCTGTCCCTCGGGGCTTGCCGTCGAGAACTTCAAAGATGTACTCGCCCTTGGACTGCCTGGCCTTGAACTCCGCCCACTCGTCTTCGCCCACGTTGTAGTAGTTGTAGAAAGTCCCGTCCCGAAACACCACGGTGAGGACACCTCGGTCCTGGTCGTAACCGGCGGCCACCGTCCTGGGCCGCTCGGGGTTCTTTGATGAGGTAGGGAGAACGCTGATTGCGGCCGGGTCCCTTGAGGTGCTGGCTAGACCCATCTGCTGGGCGCGGTCCACCGTGGTATTGATGTCGAAGGCGTTGGTCGACCGGTTGGCGTAGTTGTACCCGGTCTGGTCCTCGTCATAGTCCTGGCCCCAAAAACTGTCGTCCCCGGTGAGTTTGTACATGTCGGCCAGTTGCATGTCGGGGTCGAGCCGGGTGTCGGTGAACTGGCCCACGGACGCCGCCGTAGGGAGCCCCGCGAAGGGAGAAACCACTCTGGTTCGGTCCATGAGGCTTGCAGCGGCGATAGCGTCGTCCGCTGTCATGGCGTAGCCGCCTCTGCCGCTGGACACTCGACGAGGAACCGAGGGATCCGACCTGGCCTCATAGTTCCGACGGATCGACAACTCCTGGGCCGATGGTAGCCTGGCCGTCCTCTTCCGGGTGGATCCGTCGCTGGGCCTAGCCATTGCCGCACCTGTGTGCGTCGGTCTCCTCAATGGTCATGACTTCAGAGCACAGGGTGCAGCGGACATACCCCGGAGCCCGGTACCCGTTTTGGGCGTTCTCCCGGGGGTCAGGGTCGTCGATTTCCACGGAAACCACCGGATTGGGTGCCAGCACCTCGGAAGGGAATGGCCCCTGCGGACGGTGGGCCGTGGAGGGAACCGCGTGGCCCTGAACGGCCGGGCGGCGGACGATTCTCACGCCTCCTCGGCAGCCTCTTCGTCGGCGGGCGGCTCGTCCTCGACGGCCTCCTCGGCGGGCTCACCTTCCTGAAGGGTTCCCACCGGCTTGCGGCGGCGACGCTTCTTGGGCGCCTCCTCGACCTCAGCCAGCAGGCCCTCCAGCGAGGTGGAGTCGGGCTCGGGGGACAGCATGGCGAGGACCTGCACCTCCTTCTGGCGGAAGACGTCGGTCTTGGTCAGACCGTCGACCTCGGTGGCCTTTCGAAGGCGCCGAGGCAGATGCTCGTTGCAGTAGTTGGTCGGGACCAGCCCCCGCGGGGCATACACATAGAGGGCCTCGCGGCTGCAGTTAGCGCATGTCATGGTGTTCCTCCGATCCCGCCGATGTTATCTCAACCGACGGTAGTGGTGCAGTCTAGTCTTCCTTGACCGACCGCTCAACAGCGTTTCTGTTCTGAGAAGACCGGTCCCGATTGCGCTTGGTCCTGCGGTCACCGAACTTGGATACCTTCTGGTTCAGTCGGTAGTTGCCGGGTATGCCCTGACCGCCGTAGACGAAGTTCTCTAGGCGGCGCTTACCACCCACGGCGAGACGAGCCCTGCTCGACAATGCGGTCCGCGCGGCCCACAACACTGGGGGCATATTCGCGAGCCTCGGGATGCGAGCGCAGAGCGTTCAGTTTCTGGAAGTACGTGGTGCTGGAGAACCCAAAGCGCTCGCGGATGGCGTTTTCGCGCTCCCCTGGGTTCTTGTGCCAGGTCCGGCCGAAGTCCAGGATTTCTTTTTCATGGTCGGTCAGGGGGGCATGGATGTACCCCATGGCGAAGTCGAAGAAGTTCCTGCTCACTTCTTCCCCCACAGCATCGACTCCGTTTCCCGCGTGTACTTCCCGTCGGGGCTGAGCCCCTTCTCCTGCTGGAAGTCCCACACCGCATTGGCAGGGTACTTCTGCTCTCCGACAGCCTTGGGAACTCCGTAGCCCAGGTCGCTGAGTCGGCAGGCCACACGCCACACGCTCTTGGTGGCCTTGTTTAGTTTCTGGGAGGCGAGGACCTTGAACCTGGACGGAACGACGCCGTCCCAGAGGGTCATGCCGGGGTAGGTCTCCCAGATGCGGTGGTGGTTGGCCTCGATCTTCGCGCCCCACTGCTGGACATAACTGGGCGGGTAGTCCTCCCAGTTGAAGGTGTACCCGTCCGGATTGAGGGCCCACGGTG
>JBBAUQ010000145.1:0-2125 GCA_040398125.1 Solirubrobacterales bacterium
TGCCGGAGATAACGGCGGTGCCATTCACGCCCAGTCCGTCCTGGTCGCCAATGCCTCGCGCTTCGGGGTGGACACCGCCCCGGATCCGGACGTCGGCATCGGTCTCGAGGCAGATGGTGACGGTGGGGCGATCGCCACCTATAACGACACGGCCGGCTGTAGTGACGCCAGCCCGGCCACTCCCTGTGTTCCGGGCGTGGTCGAGGTAACCGGTGCCGCGGTCTTCGGTGACAACGTTGCCGACGGAAATGGCGGGGCGATCTACGCCGCCGGCGGGGCAAGCATCAACGGCCAGACCTCGGGGGTCAGGTTCATCAGCACTCCGACCTTCGTCAACCAGGCCACAGGCGGTGGGGCGATCGCCGTGGGTGGACTCTTCGACGGGGCCAACACCGGGCCATCACCGCGCACCTGTGTCGCCTCCTCCTCACTGACCAACCTGAACCTCACCGGCCAGAAGGCCTTCGCAGCGGGCGGCGGCGCCGTCAACGTGCTGGCCAGCGCTACCGATCTGACCGATCCGACCAAACGCTGCAACGTCGAGCTGGACGGCAACACCTTCACCTCCAACAACACCGACAGTGGCCCCGGCGGTGCCCTGTTCATCGGGGGCGGCAACGTCTCGGTCACCGACACCACCTTTGACTCCAACACCACGACCACCTCCGGGGACGGCGGAGCCCTGGCGACCGGTGGGGACGGCACCAACGCGACCCGCTTCCCGATCACCACCATCACCGGGTCCGAGTTAACTGACAACCAGTCGGTGGCCCAGGGCGGGGCGATCGCCAACGCCGTGTCGGCCCTCAACTCCGCCCAGACGACGATCACCGACACCCTGGTTAGCGGCAATTCGGCCCCCTTGGGCGGGGGCGGGTTGAGTGCAGCCGGCCCGGGCTCGGTCACCGTCAGGGAGTCCGATTTCACCGATAACACGGCCGGCACTTCCGGCAGTGGAGGCGCCGCCTACATCGCCGGCTCGGCCAACGCCACCATTGAGGCCAACGAGTTCCTCCGCAATGAGGCCGGCAGCACTTCCGGCAACGGCGGGGCGATCAGCATCACGACCTCCGGGCCGACGAAGACGATCACCGACAACTCCTTCGTCAGCAATGAGGCAAACGGCACCGGTGGGGGCAGCGGCGGCGCCATCTACACCCAGGTCGGGCTCGGGGCCACGGCCGGCACCTTCTCCGACAACCTCTTCGCCCAGAACGCCGCCACGGCGGCCGGCGGAGCTCTCCTGCACCAAGCGGGCGGGAACCTGACCGTCGAGGACTCCGTCTTCAGGGCCAACTACGCCGCCGCGGCCGGTGGGGCGCTCGGCTCGACCTCGGGAACGCTCACGGTCAGCCAGTCCGAGTTCGACTTCAACGGGACCCTCGGTGACGGCGGCGCCCTGTTCGGTGCCGGCACCAGGACCGTCCTCGACGAGTCGGCCTTCCTGGAGAACAAGGCCGGGGTTGACAGCCTCGATGCCTTCATCACGGCCGGCAACGCCGCAGACGGCGGGGCGGCCAGGATCACCTCTGCCACCTACAGGGTCAATGAATCACTCTTTGCCGAGAACCTCGCCGCCAATGACGGCGGTGCGGTGGATGTGGCCTCCAACGGCTCGGCGGCCGGGGACGGGATCGTCTCCTCGGAGTTCGCGATGAACCGGGCCGGGGCCGCCAATGCGGCCCAGGCCTCGGTCGGCGGGGCGGCCAGCCTCACAACCTTCGCCCAGAACGTCACCGAGTCCGAGTTCACCGCCAACCTCGCATCCCAGACCAACACCGGTGCGGCGGCCACCACCAGGGGCGGGGCGATCGCCGCCACCGGGGCCAACCTGAACCTGATCCGCAGTACCGTGGCCGGCAACACGGCCAGCTCTACGGCCTCGGTCACCCCTGGCGGGGTGGCGGCAGCCGGCGGCGGGGTCTACCTGGCCTCGGGCCACACCGTCAACTCGACCAACTCGACCTTCACCGGGAACCAGGCACCGGTCGCAGCCGTCGCCTGGAGTGAGAACACCGGCAGCGCCCTCAACTTCACCAGCTCGACCATCGCCTCCAACCTGGCGCCGAGTGGATCCTCGATCCTCGTCTCGGGCCGGACCTCTGCCGGGGCGATCACCGCCACC
>JBBAUQ010000145.1:2135-3720 GCA_040398125.1 Solirubrobacterales bacterium
CTCGTTCTCAGCGGCGGAGGGGCGCGCGCGGCCTACCAGCTGGGGGTTCTGCGCGCCGTGGTGCAGATGCGTCGCGAGGCGAGCTTGGGTGGACGAGGCAATCCCTTTCCGGTGATCTGCGGCACCTCTGCCGGGGCGATCAACGCCACCAACTCGCTCATCGCCGAGGGTGCGACCAATGGGTCTGCGTGCGTGACCGGGAGTGGGGGGACCCTGGTCAACGGCGGCGGCAACCTGCTGACTGACACCACTGCCTGTGGCGGCAGTGCCCTGGTCGGCGGCGGCGGCGCTCCGGCCACCAAGGTCACCGCGGCCCAGCTTGCCCTCGGCCCCCTCACCGACAACGGCGGCCCGACCGACACAATGGCCCTCGGACTCTCCTCGGTGGCCAAGGGCTCCGCTGCCGGCAACGCGCTCGGTGCCAACCCGACCGACCAGCGCGGCCTGGAGCGGCCCAACTCCAACCAGTCCTCCGGGGCCTACCAGCTGGTGACCGAGCAGCTCACGATCTCCAAGACCGGTACCGGTGAGGGCACGGTCACCTCGAGCCCGGCCGGTATCGACTGTGGCCCGGACTGCAACTCACAGACGATCGATTTCCCCCAGCGGCCCCCGGCGCTCACGGTCACCCTGACCGCGACCCCGCAGGCTGCCTCGGCCTTCGTCAGTTGGGGCGGTCCCTGTATCCCGACCGGGCCGAACACCTGTGAGGTCACCCTCGATGAGGCCAGGTTCGTCACGGCCAACTTCCAGGATGCCTCCCGGAGCCTCACGCTCTCCCGTGGCGGCAACGGCGAGGGCCGGGTCACCTCCGTTCCGGCCGGGATCGACTGTGGCAGCCAGTGTGTGGCCGCGTTCGAGGATGGGGCGTCGGTCACCCTCACCGCCGAGGCACTCGGCAACTCGACCTTCGACGGCTGGAGCGGGGCCTGTGCGGCGGCCGGAAAGGCCCCGAGCTGCACCCTGACCATGGATGCCGCCAAGACCGTCACGGCCACCTTCACCCAGACGGCCCGGGTCAAGATCAGCTGGAAGGCCGACAGCTTCAAGGTGCCGAAGAACCGGACGGTCAAGGTCGGCCAGGCGGTCTGCGTCAACGGCAGCTGCAAGGTCGTCCAGGGGACCGCCCGGGTCAAGGTCGCCGGCAAGGCCTACCGGGCCAAGGTCCAGGTAGACCGGAGCACCTTCACCACCGGCCAGAAGCGGGCGATCAAGGTCGTCGTGCCGGGCTCCTTCATCGAGGTAAACCGCAGCCTGAACGCCTCCCTCCGGCGGTAGCCGGCCGGCCACCGCAACTCTGGCCGCCGGGAACTGTTTTATTAGTAGATCCTAAGAATTATCCGAGGCCCTTCCCGTCGGCCGAGTCCCGCTGACGGGCAGGAGAAAAAGGAGAGAAGTGCCATGACACCGACATCGAACACCCCCAACACCACCTCCAGATCCGGCAAGTCGGCCCTGGCGATCGCCTTCACTGTGCTGCTCGCCATCGCCGCCACGCTGCTGTTCCAGGCAGGTCCGGTAGGCATGGCCGCCGCCGACACGGTCAGTGATGACCCCACCAATGAGCTCCCCGAGGTCGAAGGCC
>JBBAUQ010000145.1:3730-4124 GCA_040398125.1 Solirubrobacterales bacterium
GGTGAGGACCGCCAGGTCGGCGTCGCCCGGGTCAGGTGCATCACCGGTACCTGCTCGGTCACTGAAGTTGTGAACGCCCGGGTCAGGGTCGGGCGCCAGGTCTTCGAGCCGGCCGAGGTGATCGCTCCGCTCATCCCGCTCCAGGAAGGTGACGTCAGCGAGGTCAAGGTCGTCGTACCGGAGACCGCAGTCGAGGCGCTCGGCGGCCCCCGCCGGGTCGGCATGGTCGCCCTCAGGGTGAAGACCAGCGCCACCCTCGGTGATCAGACCGTGCAGAAGAGCAGGGTCGTCGCCCGCGGGTTCAAGCTCCCCCGGGTCGCCCCGCAGGAAGGCAAGGGTCCCAAGGACCCCAGCTAGACAGGTTGTTTTTGGGAAAGGGCCCCGGTCCGCCGAA
>JBBAUQ010000146.1:0-418 GCA_040398125.1 Solirubrobacterales bacterium
GTCCGACGCCGATCCCGAGGGTGGTCGGGAGCGGGCGCAGCGCGCTGGCCGCCGACACCCCGAGGCCGCTCTCGGTGGCCGGTGGGGCGCAGCGCATCGCGACCACGGCGGCGATCCGGCCGAGGGTGTGGGCGGCGACGAAGGCGGCCAGCAACGCCGCCGGATCGGCGATCGACCCGGCGGCGGTCACCCGCAGCACGATCGACGCACACAGGGCGGCGACGCCGTAGGTCCCGTGGCGGGAGTCCTTCAGGATCTCGAGCCGCCGTTCGACCGTCCACCCACCGCCGAAGGCGTCGGCGACGTCGGCGAGACCGTCCTCGTGGAACGCCCCCGTGACGAGCAGGCCGACGGTGACGGCGACGGCGGCGCCGACGAGCGGCGGGACGAGTTCGGTGCCGAGCGCGGCGACCCCGCC
>JBBAUQ010000146.1:428-4119 GCA_040398125.1 Solirubrobacterales bacterium
GCCGGAGGGCTCGCCGCCCCGGAACCACGCGTCGAACGTCGGGACCTCGGTGACGCAGGCGCAGGCCAGCCGGACGAGCGGCACGGCGGCGAGCGCACCGCTGCCCTCGCCGAGCCGCATCCCGAGGTCGAGCAGGGCCTCGAGGCCGAGGTGGTCGAGCAGCCGCCGGTGCCCGGGTTCGGCCGACACGTGTCCGGCGATGCAGTGGTCGAGCGTTCCCGGGCGGGCGAGGTGGACGGGGAGGACAGCGGCGGTCGCCACGTAGCCGTCGAGCACGACGGGGACCGATCGCTGCCGGGCGCGCACGACGGCGGCCGCCATCGCGACGAGCTCGGCGCCGCCGACGTGGCGCAGGACCTCGAGCGGGTCGACCACGTGGTCGCCCAGCCGGTCGACGGCGGTGGCGACGGCCGCCCGCTTGCGGGCGAGTCCGGCGTCGTCGACGCCCGTGCCCCGCCCGACCCAGACGTCGAGGTCGCGGTCGAGGTCGCGGTCGAGGTCGTGGCCGCGCCCGCCGAGCAGGGCCGCCGAGACGGCGGCGGCGACGGTGGTGTTGCCGATGCCGAGTTCGCCGACGACCAGGAGGTCGGCACCGTCGTCGACGAGCCGGTCGACGGCGGCCGCCGCCGCTGCGGCGGTGGCCTCGAAGCGTTCGGTGCTCATCGCCGGGGTGGTGCGGATGTCGGCGGTCGGGTCGCCGACACCGACGTCGACCACCTCGAGCGTGGCCCCGACCGACCGGGCGATGGCGTTGATCGTGGCCGAGCCGGCCCGGACCGCCGCCAGCATGGCGGTCGTCACCTCGGCCGGGTAGGCGCTCACACCGGCGGCACCGATGCCGTGGTCGGCAGCGAAGACCAGCACGGCCGGCCGGTCGACGGCGGGACGGTCGTGGCGCCGCCAGGCGGCGATGTGGACGGCGAGGTCGTCGAGGCGTTGCAGCGCACCGGTCGGCCGCAGCACCGAGGCGGCCCGGGCGGCGACGGCAGCGGCGGCGACGGCGTCGGGCGCCGGGAGGTCGGCGAGCGCCCGCTCGAACCAGGAGGTGGTGGACATGGCGGTGTCTCCTTCGGCCCCGCGTGTCACCGGAGGAGGTCGAGCGGGTCGTGGAGGGGGAGGGCGCGTCCGGCGACGAGGAACAGTGCCCGGTCGGCGGCGGCGACCCACTGCCGGTTCACCCCGCCGAGCAGGTCACGGTAGGAGCGGGCCAGGTCGTTCGCCGGGACGATGCCGAGGCCGACCTCGTTGGTGACCACGACCGTGTCACCCCGGCGTGCCGTGGCGGCGGCGAGTGCCCGTTCGGATGCGTCGAGCACGGCGGTGTCGTCGTGGCCGTGGTGCAGGAGGTTGTTGACCCAGAGGGTGAGGCAGTCGACCACGGTGAAGCGGTCGTCGGCGGCCACCACCGCACCGGCGAGGTCGACCTCCTCTTCGACGGTCGTCCAGGAGTCGGGGCGCTGGGCCCGGTGCCGTTCGATCCGCAGGGCGAGCTCGGGGTCGCCCGGGATGCGTGGGCAGGTGGCGACGACGACGACGGGTCCGCCGTGTCGACGGCCGAGTTCCTCGGCGAGGGCGCTCTTGCCCGAACGGGCACCACCGAGCAGGACCGTGATCATCGTTGGACGTCCTGCCGGGGTGTCTCAGTAGTCGATGCCGCGCTTGGCGCGGACACCCTGCTGGTACGCGTGCTTGACCTCGACCATCTCGGTCACGGTGTCGGCGATCTCGAGCAGGGCGGCCGGGGCGTCGCGGCCGGTGATGACGACGTTCACCTGCTCGGGACGGTCCCGGACCGTGGCGACGACGTCGTCGGTGTCGATCCAGCCCCACGAGCACAGGTAGGTCACCTCGTCCAGGATCACCAACTGGTGTCCGCCCTGGCGGATGAGCTCCTTCGCCGTCGCCCAGCCGGCGCGGGCGTGGGCCTTGTCCTGCTCGAGGTCGGCGCTGTCCCAGGTGAAGCCGTCGCCGAAGGCGTGCCAGTCGACACCGAGCCGGCGCCCCATCTGCTCCTCGCCGACCTTCCACTCGCTCGACTTGATGAACTGGCAGACGGCGACATTCCAGTCGACGGCGAGGGCCCGGAGCATGACCCCGAACGCCGCCGAGCTCTTGCCCTTGCCGTTGCCGGTGTTGACGATCACGAGCGAGGGGACCGAGCGCAGGCCGTCGGGCCGTGGGTCCTCGGTGAGGGCGTCGGTCGTCGACGGGCCGGAGGCACCGGTGTCGGGCGAGCCGGTGTCGGGGGGAGACGTGTCGACGGAGTCCATCGCCAGCACCCTACGGTCTCGCCGGAGGGGATGCTCGACCGTGACGCTCGAGCGTGTAGGGTGCGCCCCGCACGGTCGGTGCGAAGTCCGGTGAGAGTCCGGCGCTGTCCCGCAACGGTGATGTCCGGCGGGGCCTGCGAATCAGCAGGTCCCGGACGGAACAAGCCCGGTCGAACCCGTCCGCCGCGCGAAGACCAGACCCTCGAGGCAAGGGCGGTTCGCAGTCCGGCGACCCCGTCGCTGCCCCACTTTGTCCTCCCCAAGCGGAGGTACATCCATGACCAGCAAGCGATCCTGGGCGGGAGTGGGCCTCGTCGCCGGCGTCGTCATCCTGACGGCGGCCTGTGGCGGCGACGCCGATCCCGGCGCCGGGTCGACCGTGCCCGAGGCGACGAGTCCCCAGGTGACCGTGCCCGCAGCGACCGTGCCCGAGACGACCGTACCCGGGACGACGAGCCCCGAGGCTGCGGCCGTCCCGTCGGCGATCGTGTCGCTGTCGCCGACGGCCACCGAGATGCTGTACGCGATCGGTGCCGGTGAGCAGGTGCTCGCCGTCGACGACTTCTCGAACCACCCGCCGGAGGCGGCCGACAAGATGCAGGGGCTGAGCGGCTACACCCCGAACGTCGAGGCGATCGTCGGGCTCGAACCCGACCTCGTCATCACCGACGGCACCAACCCCGACCTCCTCGCCCAGCTCGACTCGCTCGGCGTCCCGACGTGGTCGGGTCCGGCGGCGGCGTCGTTCGACGACGTGTACGGCCAGATCGTCGAACTCGGTGCGGTCACCGGTCGCACCGACGCCGCGGCCGAACTCGTGGCGTCGATGCGGGCCGAGGTCGAGTAGGTCAAGGCGTCGCTCCCCGATCTCGCCGAGCCGCTGACCTATTACCACGAACTCGACAGCACGTTCTTCTCGGTGACGAGCGACACCTTCATCGGAGCGGTCTACGGCGAGATCGGTCTCGTCAACATCGCCGACGCCGTCGGTGACGGCAACCCCTACCCGCAGTTGAGCGCCGAGTTCATCCTCGCCGAGGACCCCGACCTGATCTTCCTGGCCTGCACCAAGTACTGCGGGGAGACCGCGGCGACCGTCGCGGCGCGGGACGGATGGGGTGCGCTCGCCGCGGTGCAGAACGGCAACGTGATCGAGATGGACGACGACGTCGCCTCGCGCTGGGGGCCCCGCATCGTCGAGTACCTCCGGATCGCCGGCGAGGCGGTGGCGACGGCCGCATCGGACGCCGCCGGCTGATGAGCGGTCGGAGCGGACTCGTGCGCACCGGTGCCGGTCGGCTCGGTTCGGGGCACGGCTGGATCCCCGTGTCGTTGGTGGCCGTGTTCGTCTCGGTCCTCCTCGGGGCGATGATCGGGCCGGCCGGGCCGGTCTGGTGGCGGGTGCCGCTCGCCCTCGTCGA
>JBBAUQ010000147.1:0-4115 GCA_040398125.1 Solirubrobacterales bacterium
ATCATCCAGGCACCGCACAACCTGCACAACTACGACGAACTGAACCTCCCGTACCGCCACCGTCCGTTCCGCAGCGAGGACCGCGACACCTGGCTGCGGTCGTTCTACGTCGAGATCGACGAACTGCTCCGCAACGGCAACCGCATCGTCGTGCACGGCGAGGAAGTCGGCGACCGCATCGTCGGGATCATGGGTGGCTACATCCGCTGGACCGGCCTGATCGACGACCCGACCCAGGCGATCGAGATCACCGAACGCCTGAGCGGTCGCCAGCTCGACCCGTGGGCCCGGGAGGTCATCATGACCGCCCACCGGCTCCGGGTCCCCTGAGCACAACTACACTCGCCGCATGAGCGGCACGCATCCGGCCAACTGGTACCCCGACCCCACCGGTCGCCACGAACTCCGGTACTGGGACGGAGCGGCCTGGACCGACCACGTGAGCAACCGTGGCATCACCGGGACCGACCCGGTCGCCGGTGGCGCACCGGCGCAGCGGTCGGCCCTCGACAGCCTCGATGCCGGTCTCACCGTCGGCGACGAGGGTCGGTCGGTCGCACAGCAGCTCTCGGGGACCGGGCACCGGGGGATCGGCCTCAGCGGCCCGGTCGCCGGCGGTGGGGGCGGCATCCTGACCGAGCCGATCCTGGTGGTGAACCAGAAGGCGAAGATCATCGAACTCAACAACGAGTACAGCGTCTTCGACCAGCACGGCAACAAGATCGCTGCGGTCAACCAGGTCGGCCAGTCGGCGGCCAAGAAGGCGCTGCGCCTCGTGGCGAACGTCGACCAGTTCCTCACCCACCGCCTCGAGATCACCGACGCCGCCGGCCGGGTCGTGCTCAAGCTCACCCGCCCGGGCAAGATCGTCAAGTCGACCGTCATCGTCGCCGACGGCGCCGACCGCGAGCTCGGCCGCATCGTCCAGCAGAACGTGTTCGGCAAGATCAACTTCTCGCTGGAGTCGGGCGGCCAACGCCTCGGCACGATCAAGGCCGAGAACTGGCGGGCCTGGAACTTCCGGATCGAGGACGCTGCGGGTGCCGAGATCGCCCGGGTCACCAAGACCTGGGAGGGCTTCGCCAAGACGATGTTCACGACCGCCGACAACTACGTGCTGCAGATCACCCGGCGGGCGCCCGAGCCGCTGAACTCCCTCATCGTCGCCAGCGCTCTCGGCATCGACACGGCCCTGAAGCAGGACGACCGCGGGCTCGGCTGAGCCGTCGGCCGGTCAGTCCGGGTCGTAGACCACGCAGACGTCGGGGACCTCGAGCAGCGGGAGCGGGTCGACCGGATCGGCGGCCCCGAACTCGGGCTGCGGACCGGGCCTGACCTCGAAGTGGAGGTGCCAGCCGCCGGGGGTGGCGTTGCCGGTGTCACCGACGGAGCCGATCACCTGACCGCGGCGGACCAGGTCGCCCTCCTCGAGGCCCTCGGCCCAGTCGGCGAGGTGGTAGTAGCGGTAGACGACGTCGGTGTTGGACAGCAGTTCCCACCCGAGTCCGGCGTTCTCGCCGTCGATGCGGCGCACGAGCATCCCGCTCTCGACGGCGTACACCGCCTGCCCGAGGTCGGCACCGATGTCGACACCCTGGTGGGCACCGGGGCCGAACGCCTTGCTGTCGCCACCGAAGTTGTCGTGGATGAAGCAGTTCGGCTCCGGGTCGATCGGGAACATCAGCCCCCGGCCACCCGGCACGACCCGTTGGGCGGTCGAGAGGACCTCGGCGGCGCCGGTGATCCGGGACCCGGAGGCACTGACCGTGCCGGCCGCCGACGCCACCAGCACGACCGCGGCCGCGACGCGCCACCGACGGCCGGGGCGCCGACCGGTAGGGTGACCGGTGATGTCGGGAGTGCGGGTGCTCGTGAGCGGCATGGGCGGAGAGCTCGGTTCGCGGGTCGCCAGTCTGCTCGAAAATGAGCCCTGGGTGGGTTCACTCGAGGGTATCGACGTCGATCCGCCGCGACGACGGCTGCGCCGGACGGTGTTCCACCGGATCGTGCCGGGCCAGCACGACCGGACCGTCGAGACGATCGTCCGGTTCGACCCGCACGTCGTCGTCCACGCCGCCGTGTGGGAGCCCGACGTCCGGGCCGGGACGGCCGAGGCGAGGGCACTCACCGACGAGGCGGTCATCTCGATCCTCGGTGCCGCAGCGGAGTGTCGCTCGCTCGAGTCGATCATCGTCCGCAGCGGGATCGAGATCTACGGGCGGGCCCGGGGCTCGGTCACCCGGCCCGACGAGTCACAGCCCCGGAACCCGACGAGCGAGTACGGCCGGATGGTGGCCGAGATCGAGCGCACGGCCCGCGCCATCGGGCAGCGGGTCGGTGTCCCGGTCGGCAAGCTGCGCCTCGCCACCGTCCTCGGTCCGCATGTTCCGAGCGCGCTCGGTCGGGTGCTCCGCCTCCCGGTCGTGCCGTACAGCGCCCTCGCCGACCCGCCGTTCGCCGTGGTCCACCAGAACGACGCCGCCGAGGCCTTCGTCCGCGCCGCCCGGCTGCGCCTCGACGGACCGCTCAACATCGTGGCCCCCGGGGCGATCACGGCGCTGCAGGCGATCCGGCGCGGCCGGCGTATCCCGTTCCCGGTCGTCGGTCCCGAGTGGGCGGTCGCCCGCCGTATCACGCACCTGGTGGGCGCCCCGATCCCCGAGCACGTGCTGGAGATGCTCCACCGTGGTCGTCTGGCCGACAACAGCCGGGCACGGGAGGTCCTCGGGTTCATGCCGACCACCAACACCGGCGACATCATCGGACAGCTCTACGGATGGCCGACCGTGATCCACCGGCCGGCGACCGTCGACTGGGAGGCGGCCGCCTCGTGAACCCCGTGCAGCGCCTGGCCGAGGTCGTCACCCTGCCGACCCGTCTGACCGACACCGTCGACGACTGGGGCCGCGACCCCGAGTTCGTCCAACGGTTCCGCAACCTCAGCGGGTTGCGCTGGAACACCTCGGTCGGTGGGGCCGAACACCTCCCGCGCCGGACCGGTGCGCTGGTGGTCGTCAACGCCAGGCGGTTCGCCCTCGCCCCGATGTTCGCCGCCCTCGCCGTCGGTGAGGCCGTCGACCGACCCGTCCGGTTCGTCGGCCGGCCCGACGTCGCCCCGTTCGGACCGCTGATGCAGCGGATCGGGGCCCTGCTCGAGGTCGAAGGGGAGATCGAGGGGGCGCTCCGCGCCGGTGAGGTCGTGGTGGTCGGCGCCCACCACGCTCCCGGAAACCGCCGCAGCGGCACGGTCGACCACCGCCTGCTCGGCGCTGCGGTGGCGACCCGGGTGCGGGTCCTCCCGGCGGCGACGATCTCGTTCCCGACCCGGCGTTCGGCGCGGGTCGAGATCGGACCGGCCGTCCGGCAACCCCGAGGGCGGCGCGGACCGCTCGACGAACTCGAAATCGCCGACCTGGTGCAGCGCCACATCGACGCACTCCTCGAGGAGTACGGCGGGGTCGGCACCCCGTTCGACTGGCTCCCGTTCGACCGGCTCTGGGGCACCTGATGCCCTACGTCCGCGCCGCCGACGGGGTGCGCCTCCACTACGCCGACACCGGCCGCCGGAGCGGCCCACCGGTGCTCCTGATCCAGGGGCTCGGTGCCGACAAGCACCTCTGGGACCTGCAACGGGTCGCGCTCGCCCGCCGGTACCGGACGCTCGCCATCGACAACCGCGGCGCCGGCCGGAGCGACAAGCCGACGGGGCACTACTCGCTCGAGCAGATGGCCGAGGACGCCGTCGCCGTGCTCGACGACGCCGGTGTCGACCATGCCCACGTGGTCGGGGCGTCGATGGGCGGGGTGATCGCCCAGATCCTCACCCTCCAGCATCCCGCACGGGTCCGGTCGCTGACCCTGGCCTGCACCGCCTGCCAGCACCATCCCTGGCGCAAGGAACTGCTGGCCGAATGGGCCGAGACCGCCCGGACCCGTGGCATGGGAGCGATGACCCACCTCGCGGCGCGCTGGATGATCGGACCCCGTTCGTTCCGGCGGGTCTCGCCGGCACTCGGTTGGCTCGGTCCGCTCGCGTTCGCCCGGCCGCCCCACGCCTTCGTCGGGCAGGTCGCTGCGATCCTCGACATCGACGACGGCCTCGCCGAACGGCTGCA
>JBBAUQ010000148.1:0-1964 GCA_040398125.1 Solirubrobacterales bacterium
GAGAAGTACC
The DNA here is from genome assembly GCA_040398125.1 of Solirubrobacterales bacterium. GTDB lineage: Bacteria > Actinomycetota > Thermoleophilia > Solirubrobacterales > 70-9 > 67-14. The sequence continues at coordinate 11 of JBBAUQ010000148.1, forward strand.
AGATGGCCGAGAAGTTCGAGTACTTCGCGATCCGCAACGCCGCCGGTCTCTACGACTCCTCGCCGCTCTACAAGTACCGGGTGACCGGCCCCGACGCCGAGCGGTACCTGGCCGGGATCCTCGCCCGTGATCCGCGACCGCTGCAGGCCGGGCAGTCGCAGTACACCGTGTGGTGCGACGACCGGGGCTTCGTCAACGAGGACGGCGTGCTCTTCCGGTTCGGGTCCGACGAGTTCGTGCTCACCGCCGCCGAGCCGAACCTGGCGTACCTCGGTGACCTGGTCGGTCGGCTGGCGGTCGAGATCGACGAGGTGACCGAGCAGATCGGATCGCTCGCCGTCCAGGGCCCGAGGGCCTACCGGATCCTCGCCGAGCTCGCCCCCGGGCTCGAGGTGCTGCGACCCTTCGACCACGTCTCCGCACACGTCGGTGGCGTCAGGGTCACGATCTCGCGGACGGGTTTCACCGGCGACCTCGGCTACGAGATCTTCTGCGACGCCGCTGATGCGCTGCCGGTGTGGGACGCCGTCGTCGAGGCCGGAACACCGCACGGCCTGCTGCCGGTCGGACAGACGGCGCTCGTGATGTCGCGGATCGAGGCCGGTCTGCTGCTCATGCACGTCGACTTCGAGGCGAGCCGATTCGCCGAGAACGACGAGCACCGGTCGACACCCGACGAGCTCGGTCTCGGATGGATGCTGAAGGGCGTCGACGACGACAGCCGGCCGTTCATCGGTCGCCGGGCGATCCTGCGCGAACGCAGCGAGGGCACGAGTCGCTGGCGCATGATGGGCCTCATGGTCGATCCGTTCGACCACCACCGCAGGTTCGCCGACGCCGACATGGTGCCGCCCAAGGACCACCTCCCGGTCCACGGCGACATGATGGTCTACGACGACGACGTCCAGCGCGTCGGGTACGCCACGAGCTTCATGTACTCGCCGGTCCTGCAGCGCCACATCGCCCTCGCCAGGGTCCGTCCCGATCTCGCGGTCCCCGGCCGGCGCGTCAACCTCGAGTTCACGATCAACCACCGGTACGTGCAGGTGGCGGCCGAGGTCGCACGCAACCCGATGTTCCGACCGTTCCGGCGGACCGCCTTGCAGGAGCGGATCCCGCCGGGCGTCCTACGTTCCCAGGGAGCGACCACATGAACCAGTACGACGCCATCGTCATCGGTGGTGGTCACAACGGTCTCGTCAACGGTGCGTACCTCGCCCGGGCCGGGCTGCGCACGCTGATCCTGGAGCGTCGCCACCTCGTCGGCGGGGCGGCGATCACCGAAGAACTGCGCCCCGGGTTCAAGTTCACGACGTTCTCGTACGCCCTCAGCCTCCTGCGGCCCGAGATCATCCACGAACTCGGTCTGGTCGAGCACGGGTTCATGCCGCTCCTGATGCCGTCGACGTTCTGCCCGATGGAGAACGGTGACAGCCTCGTCATGGGCCAGGACCGCAACGAGAACATCAAGGAGATCGCCCGGCACTCCCGCCGGGACGCCGACGCCTACGACCAGTACAGCCACGACCTGTCGATGGTGGTGCGGGCGGTGAAGCCGCTGTTCGACCAGGTGCCGCCGAACCTCTGGGACACGAGCCCTGAGGGGTTGGCCGAACTGGCGTCGCTGGCCCGGCACCTGCGTGGCCTCGACAAGGGGGTTCTCGTCAACCTGGTCCGGCTGCTGACCGGGAGCGCCGCCGACTTCCTCGACGGTTACTTCGAGAGCGACATCCTGAAGGGCTGGTTGAGTTCGTCGTCGATCATCGGCACCCGGGTCGGACCGATGTCGCAGGGTTCCGGACTCGTGCTGCTGTTCCATGGGATGGGGGAGTACGACGGGCACTTCGGCAGTTGGGCGTTCCACAAGGGCGGCAACGGGGGCTTCACCCAGGTCCTCGCCCGTGCGGCCCAGTCGTTCGGCGCCGAGATCATGCTGAACGCCGAGGTCGACCGG
>JBBAUQ010000148.1:1974-2311 GCA_040398125.1 Solirubrobacterales bacterium
TCCGCGCCGGACCTTCACCGAGTTCGTCGACCAGCGCGAGCTGCCGCTCGACCTCGTCGACGATCTCCGCAAGTACAAGTACCAGGGCACCTCGTCGAAGGTGAACTTCGCGCTCGACGGGTTGCCGCAGTACCCGTCACTGCCGGGTCGGGGCGACATGTTCCGCGGCTTCACCAACGTCGCTCCGACGATGGAGTACCTCGAGCGGGCGTTCGACGAGGGCAAGTACGGCTGGTACTCGACCCGGCCCTACATCGACGGCTGCATCCAGTCGACGATCGATCCGGACATGGCACCGCCCGGCAAGCACGTGATGTCGTGTTTCGTCCACTACACC
>JBBAUQ010000148.1:2321-4021 GCA_040398125.1 Solirubrobacterales bacterium
AAGGGCAGCGACTGGCCGACCGAGCGCGAGCGCATGGCCGACAACGTGCAGGCCACCCTCGAGTCGTTCTTCCCCGGCTTCGGCGACCTCGTGCTCCAGCGCGAGATCGTCACCCCGCTCGACATCGAGCAGGTCGCCGGGCTCCCGGAGGCCAACATCTTCCACGGCGAGCTCTTCGCCCCGCAGATGTACTTCTTCAGGCCCGCCCCCGGCTGGAACCAGTACCGGACCCCGATCGACGGGTACTACCAGTGCGGCAGTGGGACGCACCCGGGCGGCTGCGTCACGGGTGGTCCGGGCCGGCTGGCGAGTCGGCAGATCCTGCGGGACCTCGCCGGCGGGGAGGTCCCGGCGTGAGCAGTGAGTCGTCCGACGATCTCTACAGCGAGATCCACATCACGTTCCTCGAGGAACTGTGGGGCGACGGCTACCTCTCGCCGGGTGGGCCCGAGGAGGTCGCCCGGACGCTCGCCGGCGTCGACCTGACCGGGGCGACGGTGGTCGACATCGGCTGCGGATCGGGTGGCATCACCATCGGTCTCGTGCGCGACCACTGGGCGGGGTTCGTCATCGGACTCGACGTCGAGCAGCCGGTCTGCGACCACGCACGTGCTCGTGTCGAGCGGGCCGGGCTCGCCGAACGGATCGAGATCCGGCTCGTCGAGCCCGGCCCGATGCCGCTGCCGGACGGCAGTGCCGACGTCGTGTTCAGCAAGGACTCCATCGTCCACATCCCCGACAAGGAGGCGCTGGCCGTCGACGTGTTCCGTGTCCTGCGGCCGGGAGGATGGTTCGTGGCCTCGGACTGGCTGATCGCCCACGACGGGCCGCCGTCACCGGCGATGGCCGCCTACATCGCCGCCGAGGCTCTCGACTTCGGCATGGCGTCACCCGCCCGGTACCGGGCGGCCCTCGAGGCTGCCGGGTTCGTCGACATCACGCTCGTGAACCGCAACCCGTGGTACCGGGAGGTCGCCCGGGCCGAACTCGGACGGTTGACGGGGAGCGAGCGGGCCCGGTTCGAGGCCGTCGTCGGCGCCGCCGAGGTCGCCGGGCAGATCGCCACCTGGGAGGCGATGGTGCCGGTGCTCGAATCAGGCGAGCACTGCCCCCATCACCTCCGGGCGCGTCGACCGGTCTGAACGCGTCGGTCCGACGCATCGGCGCCGGTCAGATCGAGATCCCGACGAGCCCCGAGCCGTCGTCGGCACCCGAGCGCCGCCACCGTCGCAGGACGACCGCTGCGGCCACGATGGCGACCATCGTGATCGTGAGCATCACGGTGGCCAGCGCATTGACGTTCGGCGTCGCCGAGGCTCGGGCGGTGGAGTAGATCTTGATCGGCACGGTCTCGGTCCCGGCGCCGGTCGACAGGAACGACGAGATCACGAAGTCGTCGATCGACGTCGCGAAGGTCACCATCAGGCCGGCGAAGATCGCCGGTCCCAACTGTGGCAGGAGCACCATCCGGAGTGCCTGCAGCCGTGACGCCCCGAGGTCGCGGGCCGCCTCCTCGAACTGGTGGCCGATCGAGAAGAGACGCCCACGGACGATGATGACGACGTACGACACGGAGAACGTGACGTGACCGATCAGCATCGTCGTGAAACCCCGGGGGACGGCGGTGTAGATCTGTGTGAACACGAGGAACAGCGCGACGCCGATCACGATCTCGGGCGTGACGAGCGGCACCAGCATCA
>JBBAUQ010000149.1:0-4019 GCA_040398125.1 Solirubrobacterales bacterium
CTGGTGATCATCGCCTGGGTGGTGGTGGCGGCCGGCCTGTTCATCCTTTCTTCCTCTGCCGGTCGGGATACCTCCAACAACCTGACCCTGAACGGCACCGGTAGTCAGGACGCGACCAACCTGCTCGAGAACCGGTGGCCGGAGGAGGCAAACGGCTCGAACCCGGTCGCCCTGGGAGCTCCGAAGGGCAAGAAGATCACCGACCAGGAGTACCTCCAGCCGATCCAGCAGACGGTCAAGAAGTACCAGAACGATCCCGCGGTGGAGGCCGTAGCCAGTCCGCTCGCCGGGACCCCCGAGGCCGACCGGCAGATCAGCAAGGACCAGACCGTCGCGGTGATCAGCATCGTGATCAAGGACTCGCCTTCTGATCTCACGACCAGTGAGGGCAACCGCCTGGTCAACCTGTCCAAACCGGCGAGCGATGCCGGCCTGAAGGTCGGCGTCGGTGGTTACATCGGCAACGCTGTCTCCAACCAGAGCGTGGACCTCAGCGTGATCATCGGGATCATCGCGGCGGTCATCATCCTGCTGGTCACCTTCGGCACCCTGGTGGCGATGGGCATGCCGATGGTCACGGCGCTGACCGGCCTGTTCACCGGAATCTCTGCGGTCTACCTGCTCGGCCAGGTGGTCGACGTGCCGACGATCGGGCCGACCCTCGCAACGATGATCGCTCTCGGCGTCGGGATCGACTATGCCCTGTTCATGGTGAGCCGCCACCGGGAACAACTGGGGCTCGGGCTCGATCCGCGCGAGGCCGCTGCCCGGGCCACGGCCACGGCCGGGGGGGCGGTCGTGTTCGCCGGGACGACGGTGATCCTGGCCCTGCTCTGCCTCGCCGTGGTCAAGGTCCCGATCCTCTCGGCGATGGGTTACTCGGCCGCTCTGGCCGTGCTGTTCGCGATGCTCTCGGCACTCACCCTGATGCCGGCCCTGCTGTCACTGGCCGGCAAGTCGATCGATCGCCTCAAGCTGCCGTTCGTCTCGATCAAGAAGCAGGAACAGCCGGCCGGAAGCGAGGGCTGGGCCAGGTGGACCTCACGGATCATCAAGCACCGGGGCGTGGCGGTGATCCTCTCGCTGATCGTCCTCGCCGTCCTGGCCTACCCGATCCACCAGCTCTACCTCGGCCAGCAGGACAACGGTTCCTTCCCGACCGACACCCAGGCCCGCAAGAGCTACGACCTGCTCGACAAGGGTTTCGGGGCCGGCGCCAACGCGACCTTCCTGATCGCCGTGGCGATCGACAAGAACGACAAGAAGGATCCCCCGCAGGTGATCCAGCAGGACCTCGAGGAGCTGAACTCCTCGCTCGCCAAGGCGTCGGGCGTGGCCTCGGTCTCACCGCCCTCGGTCAGCCCCAGCGGGACGGCGGCGACGATGAGCCTCACCCCGACCACCGGGCCTTCATCCGAGGCGACCTCGAACCTGGTCTCGGACCTGAGGGACACGACGATCCCCAAGGCGACCAAGGACAAGCCGCTGGACGCCTTCGTCGGCGGGACCACGGCCAGCTACGTGGATCTGGCCTCGCTGATCGCCGAACGGCTCCTGTTGACCATCGGGGTCGTGGTGCTGCTCGGCTTCATCCTGATCACCCTGGCCTTCCGGGCACTCGGGATAGCCCTGATCTCGGCCCTGATGAACCTGGTCACGGTCGCCGCCGCCTTCGGGGTGACCACGGCCGTCTTCGAGGTCGGCAGGGGCATCTCATTCGTCGGCCTGGATGAGTCGGTCGCCGTGGTGAGCTACGTGCCGTTGATGATGTTCGCGGTGCTGTTCGGATTATCGATGGACTACAACGTCTTCTTGATGAGTGTGGTCCGGGAGAAGTGGCTGGAGACCAAGGACGCCGACAAGGCGACCGTCGACGGGCTGGCCGCGACCGGCCGGATAGTCAGCGCCGCGGCCTTCATCATGACCACGGTATTCCTCGCCTTCGTCTTGAACGGCAACCCGATCGTCAAGCAGTTCGGGGTAGGGACGGCGGTGGCGATCGTGATCTACGCCACCCTTGTCAGATGCGTGCTACTGCCGGCGACCATGGCCTTCTTCGGCAAGGGGTGCTGGTACATGCCCCACTGGCTGGACAGGCTGCTGCCCTCGATATCGATCGAGGGTGACCGCTACTTCGACCAGGCCAAAACAGGGTCGGGAACAGGGAAGTAGCCGGGCGACGAGTGGTGGGATCGTCCCGAATCTCCCTTATCCTCCGGGTATCGGAAGGGGAATCGGGAAGAGGGGCTTCACTGAGGGAGGCCGGGACCGATGAGTCCTGACGCCCTGCTGGCCGGACTCTGCCTGGTGGTGATCCTCTCGGTCATCGCCCGACTGTTCGGTGACCTGGCGGGCATTCCGGTGATCGTGCCGCTCCTGGTCGTCGGGGTCGTGGCCGGGATCTCGGTGGCCGGGGTGATCGAGCCGGACAAGCTGATCGGCGATTCGCTCTCGCCCTTCGTCCAGATCGTGGTCGCCTTGATCCTGTTTGACGGCGCACTCGGGCTGAAGCTGAAGAAACTGCCGAGTGACGCCCGACCGGCAGTCCTCAGACTGATCACCCTCGGGGTCCTGGTGACCTGGGGCCTCGGTGCGGTCGGCGGGATACTGATCCTCGGCCTGCCGACCGAGATCGCCATCCTGGTCGGGGCGATCCTGATCGTCTCGGGCCCGACCGTGGTGCTGCCCCTGCTCAACTTCGTCAGGCCCCCGCCGCAGGTCCGGGCGATCCTCAAGTGGGAGGGGGTGATCATGGACCCGATCGGGGCACTGGTGGCCGTCGCCGTGTTCGCCGCGCTCACCACCAAGGGCGGGTCGACGATCCTCAGCCTGGAGCAGTTCGTCCTCTCGGCCGTGGTCGGGATCGTCTCGGGGCTCCTGTTCACAGCCCTCTTGATGCCGATGCTCGCCACGCACAGGTTTTCGGGCCGCGACAAGGTCGCGACCACCCTGGCGATGGTCGTGGCTACCTTCCTGGTGGCCGACCTGATCTACCAGGACGCCGGACTGGCGGCTGCCCTGGTCATGGGTATCGCCCTGGCCAACCAGTCGCGGGTCAACATGACCTACATCACCGAGTTCAAGGAGACCCTGATCCCGATCCTGCTGGGGATCCTGTTCGTCCTGCTGGCGGCCAACATCGAGATCAGCCAAGTGTTTGCCCTCGGCCTGCCGGGCCTTGCCTTCGTCGCCTTTCTCTCCTTCCTGGTCAGGCCATTGGCCGTTCTCACCACGCTCGGGCTGCCGATCTCCTGGAAGGAGCGCCTGGTGATGATGACCATCTCGGCCAGGGGGATCGTGGCCGCGGCAACCGCGCCGATCTACGGCCTGGCCCTGGTCGATGCCAAGGTTGCAGGGGCCGATGAGATCGTCCCGGTCGTCTTCCTGGTGATTGCCGGGACCGTGGTGATCTCATCGGTCCTCAGCCCGTTCGTGACCAAGCGCCTCGGCATGCTCGGGGCGAGTGACCCCTCGATGCTGGTGATCGGCACCCCGGACTGGGCTATTTCCCTGGGCAAGGCACTCAAGAAGGCCGGGACCGAGGCCCGTTTCTGGACGGTGAACGACGATGACGCAGGCAAGGTCGAGCAGGCCGGGCTGAAGGTCTCGACCGTGCCGATGGACCCGCGCAATCCCGAGCAGATCCTCGGGCTGAACGGGGTCTCGCTGATCGCGATCGCCAGTGACAGCGACCCCTTGAACCAGCTGATCGGTTACGACCTGAGCGAAGTCCTGGAGCCGGACCAGGTCTACCGCGTTCCGGGGGGCGAGGACGAGCCGCGAGTGGTCGAGAATGCGAGCCGGCTGATCAGGACCGATCCCGGGTTCGATGAGATCGAGAGACGGGTCGAGGCCGGTGATGAGTTCGTCGTCTTCGAATCCGAGGACGACCTGCCGGACGGTGCGGTTCCGTTGGTGGTGATCGAGACGACCAGGGCCCTCCAGAGGCCAGAGCTCTTCTTCCACTCCGACCGTCCCGAGACACCGCGCAAGAGGACCCGCAGGATCGCTGCCCTGGT
>JBBAUQ010000150.1:0-3991 GCA_040398125.1 Solirubrobacterales bacterium
CAGGGCGCTCATCGACGACGCCAAACAGTTCGAACGGGTCACGAGCTTCTTCAATCGGACGGCTCCGGAGTTGGTCGAGGGCGTGGAGCTCTATACCGGCAAGCAGCCCCTGTTCGAGAAGTGGAATGTCGACGAGGCGATCCAGTCGACCCTTGGGCGGCGGATCGACCTGCCCTCGGGCGGCTACCTGATAATCGATTACACGGAGGCATTGACGGTGATCGACGTCAACTCGGGCTCCTTCACCGGTCGCGGCAAGGGCGGCCTGGAGGAGACGATCACCAAGGTGAACACCGAGGCTGCCGAGGAGGTGGTTCGCCAGCTCCGTCTCCGCGATATCGGCGGGATCATCGTGATCGATTTCATCGATATGGCCCGGGCCAAGAATCGTGACCGGGTGCTCGGCACCCTCAGGAAGGCCCTGGACACCGACAAGAGCAAGAGCTACCTGGTCGAGATCTCTCCCCTAGGCCTGGTCGAGATGACCCGCCAGAACATCACTGACGGGGTGAGGGAGATCCTCACCGTCGAGTGTCCGACCTGCGAGGGCGGTGGGGTGGTCCTCTCGGCCGAGACGGTTGCCCTCGAGGGATTGAGGAAGATCCGAGAGATGGCGGCCGGGGAGGGCGAGGACGAGGCCTTCCTCATTCGGGCCCACCCGAAGGTGGCAACCTTGCTGAACGCGCGCGACAGCGGCCTGGCCGAGATCGAGGCAGAGTCCGGCAAGCGCTTCCATTTCGAGGGGGGCGATGCCCTCCCGATGGACAGCTTCGAGCTGGTCCAGACGGGCTCACTTGCCGAGATCGAGGAGCGGGCCCTGCCCTTCAGCCCCGGCGAGGAGGTACTGGTCACGATCGAGGAGCCTCACATGTTCAATGCCGATGACGCGATCGCCAGGGTGGACTCCTACATCATCAGCGTCACCGGGGCCGCGGGCGACGTCGGGGAGAGGCGGATGGTCCGGATCGAATCGGTCGAGCGGGCTGCCGCAGTCGCCTCGCTGTTGCCCGAAGAGGCCCAGCCGGACGATGGCGGTGGTGCTGCCGTGTCCTCGGGGGTCGGCGCTGGCGAATAGGTGGCATGCGATGGCCGGTTTCAGGGGACTGGATGACGGCTAATCGCTAGACTGACCGAACTGTCGAACCCCGGACGGGCATTGGGTCCGGGGCGGGGTTCCGGTTCCTGGCAAGTCGATACTTCAGGCGAGTGACATGTACGCAGTGGTGGAAAGCGGTGGAAAGCAGTACCGGGTCGAGCAGGGTTCAGTCCTGCTCGTCGATCGCCTGCAGGCAAAAGAGGGGGACAAGGTCTCACTGAGGCCGGTCATGGTCCGTGACAAGGATGCCCTGGTTACCCCGGACGCGGTCGGCAAGGTCAAGGTCGAGGCCAAGGTGACCGGGCACGTACGCGGCGAGAAGATCAAGGTGTTCAAGTACAAGGCGAAGAAGGGCTACAGCCGCAGGGCCGGCCATCGCGCCGAGCTGACTGAGCTCGAGGTCGTCTCGATCGGAACCGGGACGGCTCGCAAGGCCCCTGCCAAGAAGGCGGCAGGTGAAGAGGGTGCGTCCTCCGGGGCCGCCAAGAAGGCGACTTCGGCATCGGCCAAGTCAGCCGACAGCAAGTCGACCGCGAAGAAGACATCGACTGCCAAGAAGCCGGGCGGGACCAAGGCTTCGGCCGGCAAGGCCGCAACGACCAAGAAGCCGGCAGCAGGGAAGACGACCGCTGCCAAGAAGCCTGCAACGCCGAAGGCCAAGACGACCAAGAAGGCTGCCAGTACGAAGAAGCCCCCAAGCGACAAGTCGAGCGGCAAGGAGACCCAGGATGGCTCATAAGAAAGGCCTCGGATCATCCCGAAACGGGCGCGACTCGAACCCGAAGATGCTCGGGGTCAAGGTATTCGCCGGAGAGACCGTCAACGGTGGCGAGATCATCGTCCGCCAGCGGGGCACCCGTTTCTGGCCGGGTGACGGTACCGGTATCGGCCGGGATCACACGATCTTCGCCAAACGTGCCGGCACGGTCGAGTTCCGGCCGGGACGCCGCGGCCGGGTCATCTCGATCCTGCCGGCTGACGAGTAGATCCCCGGCGGCCGAACGGCCGACGAAGGGGCTGCCAGGTGCTCTACGACAGGGCAAGGGTGCGGGTCGAGGCCGGTGCCGGCGGTGATGGCTGCGTTTCCTTCCGCAGGGAGGCCCACGTGCCGCGGGGTGGTCCGGACGGCGGCGACGGTGGTGATGGCGGCAACGTAATCCTCCGGTGCGACCCCGCCCTGAGGGACCTCGGTTCGGTCAGGACCCGGCATTACAAGGCCGGTCGGGGGCAGCACGGACAGGGGGCAAACAAACATGGCGCTCGGGGCAAGGACGCGATCATCAACGTCCCCCCCGGTACGCAGGGGATCTCCCTAAAGGGGGAACGGATCGACCTGCTGGTCGACGGGCAGGAAGCCACCCTGGCGCGGGGTGGTCGCGGCGGGCACGGAAACCGGCGGTTCACGACCGCGGTTCGCCAGGCGCCGCGGTTCGCCGAGCGTGGCACGGCCGGTGATGCCGGGTGGATCGAACTGGCCCTCAAGCTGCTCGCCGATGTCGGACTGGTCGGCTTGCCCAACGCCGGCAAGTCATCCCTTCTGTCCAGGCTTACGAGGGCTCGCCCCAAGGTCGCCGACTATCCCTTCACGACCCTGCAGCCGGTCCTCGGGACCCTCGAGGCAGATGACCGGCAGGTGGTGATCGCCGACATCCCCGGCCTAATCGAGGGCGCTGCGGGCGGTGCCGGCCTGGGCCAGGATTTCCTTGCCCACCTCGAACGCTGCGCGATGCTGGTCCACGTGGTCGAGCTGGCACCGGCCGAGGGCGAGCCACTGGAGAACTATCGGGCGATTCGGGAGGAGCTGAAGGCCTACGGTGCTGATCTGACCGAGCTTCCCGAAATTGTCGCTCTTTCCAAGGCCGACCTGTGGACCGACCGGGACGTGGCCGACCAGGTGAGGGAATGGAAGGAGACGCTCGGTGACGCGGTCGGAGGAGTGGTCGCAGTCTCCTCGGTCGACGGCACCGGAATAAGGGAACTGACCGGGCTGATCCTCCAGACGGTGCCCGAGACCGTCCCCGCTCCTGCCACCACGGAAGTCCCGGGGGAGGCTCCGGCCTTCGAGGCCGAGTACCTCGAGTACCGACCGGCTGGCAGCGTCGGCTACGGGGTAAGGGCCGAGGGCGAAGGGGCCTGGAGGATCGAGGGACGTGGAATCGAGGCCCTGTTCGAACGTTTCGACCTTTCCAACGAGGAGGCGCTCGCTCACCTGGAGGGACGTCTGCGGGAGCTCGGCGTGATCGCTGCACTGGAGCGAGCCGGCTTCAAACCTGGCGACGAGATCAGGGTCGGGGATTACGAGTTCGAGTTGCTCTGACCGGCCCGAGGGGCTGGCGGGATGATCTAGGCTGATTCGCCATGACGCTGGTAGTCAAACTAGGTTCATCGATCGTCGCGGCGGACGACGGCTCCCTGAGGGCCGATGTCCTCGATTCGGTCTGTGCCCAGGTGTCCGAGTTGGCCGGATCGGCCGAACGCCTCGTCCTGGTCACTTCCGGCTCGATCGCCAGGGGAATACTCCTGATGGGGATGGAGGCCCGGCCCCGCGCGATAGATGAGCTCCAGGCTGCCTCGGCAGTCGGACAGGGGTCGCTCTTTCGGGAATACGAGTCCCGGCTGGACGGCCAGGGCCTGCGGGCAGCACAGGTCTTGCTGACTGCCGGTGACGTGGCCAACCGGACCAGCTACCTGTACGCCCGACAGACCCTCAGGCGGCTGCTCGACTGGGGCGTCGTCCCGGTGATCAACGAGAACGACACCACGGCGACCGATGAGATCACCTTTGGCGACAACGACTTCCTCGCAGCTCAGGTAGCGATCATGCTGGAAGCCCGCCTCCTCGTTCTGCTGACCAATACCGACGGCCTCTTCACGGCCGATCCGAACACCGATCCC
>JBBAUQ010000151.1:0-1386 GCA_040398125.1 Solirubrobacterales bacterium
GGTCCGGTTGGTCCGGTTTGGTAGTAGCCGACGATGTCGAGGAGGAGGTGGGTGGTGCCGGTGGTGTCGGCGGCTTTGTAGAACAGGTTGATGGTGCCGTTGGGGGCGAGTTCGACGGTGACGGCGTTGGGGATGTTGGTGCCGGGTGTGGCGATGTTGATGTTGCTGGTGGTGGGGGTGCCGGTGGCGTTGCCGGGTCGGACGGACACGAAGCCGCGGCTGGTGGGGGTGACGGCGGTGAGGTTGGCGACGATGGCGGTGGCGCCGGTGGGGACGATGGTGGTGGTGCCGTTGGTGGTTTGGACGGGTCCGGTGACGGTGAGGGTGCGGGGGGTGCTGTTGGTGGAGGGTCCGGTGAGGCCGATGCCGCTGCGGGTGTCGAGGATGCGGGTGGGGGTGACGGGGACGAACACCGAGGGGGTGCTGGCGGCGTTGGCGGTGAGGAGGGTGCCGGCGCCGAGGGTGATGGCGACGGCGGCTCCGACGGCGGCCCAACGCGAACGCCACAGTCCATGACGATCGAAACGACTCATGCTCATCCCACTCCCGGTGGTGCGGCCTGCCTCAGAGGCCCACTTTGATGCTCGGACTGCAGGTGATGTTGCCACAGACATGGAGTTCGAGGTCGCCGCTTCCGTGGCTGATGATCGGGTTGCCGTCGAGGCCGAGCGTGATCGACGTGTCCCGGCCGTCGAGTTCGGGGGTGACGACGGGGGTGATCCCGACGCTCCCGCAGGTCGGCGTCCCGCAGGCGGCGATCCGAAGGTTGTTCGATGCCTCATCGCGGTAACTGATGACCGGGTTGCCGGTGGGTCCGATGACGGTCGAGGTGTCGAGACCGAGTCCGGGTCCGTTGTCGAGCGTGCCGCCCGTCAGCGACAGACAGTTGGCGGTGATACAGACGACGTACCGGAGCCGACCGTTCGTGGTGTTCTGGTAGGCGATCACGGGGAAGCCGTTCGTCCCGATGGCGATCGACGAATGACGGCCGACGTCACCGGTCGAGTCGATGGTGATCGGTGCCTGCACGGAACTGCAGTCCGCCACGACGCATCGGACCAACTTGAGGTTGTCGTTGGTGTCGTCGTAGTACGACACGTAGGGAAGCCCAGCGGCGCCGATCGCCAGTGCCGTGTCGAGACCGACGACGCCGGTCTGGTCGAGCGGCACGGTGTTCGAACTGCTGCAGGTGGCGTTGCCGCAGAAGGCGATCTTCAGGTTGCCGTTGGTGACGTCGTGGTAACTGACGACGGGGAAGCCGTTCGCCCCGATGGCGACCGAGGTGTAGAGGCCGACGACGCCGACGGCATCGACGGTTCGCAGGGTCGTCGCCGTGCACGTCGGGTTGCTGCAGGCGGCGACCTTCAGGTCGAAGTTGTTGGAGTC
>JBBAUQ010000151.1:1396-3943 GCA_040398125.1 Solirubrobacterales bacterium
TGCAGATGGCCATCTTGAGATCACCGACGTCGTCGTCGTAGTAGCTGATGACCGGGTTGCCGTTCGTTCCGATGGTGATGGACGTGTGGCTGCCCACGTCGTTGGCGCTGTTGTCGACGACCGTGACGATGCTGTCGGTGCACGTCGGATCCGTGCAGGCGGCGACCATGAGGTTGCCACCGCTGACACCGTCGTAGTAGCTGATGACCGGGTTGCCGTCGGCGCCGACGGTGATCGACGAGTAGGCACCGCCGATGCCCTCGTCGACGGTGATGTTCAGGGCGTCACCGATCCGCATGCCGTCGTCACCTTGGGGTCCTGGTGGCCCTTGGGGTCCGGTCGGTCCGGTTGGTCCGGTTTGGTAGTAGCCGACGATGTCGAGGAGGAGGTGGGTGGTGCCGGTGGTGTCGGCGGCTTTGTAGAACAGGTTGATGGTGCCGTTGGGGGCGAGTTCGACGGTGACGGCGTTGGGGATGTTGGTGCCGGGTGTGGCGATGTTGATGTTGCTGGTGGTGGGGGTGCCGGTGGCGTTGCCGGGTCGGACGGACACGAAGCCGCGGCTGGTGGGGGTGACGGCGGTGAGGTTGGCGACGATGGCGGTGGCGCCGGTGGGGACGATGGTGGTGGTGCCGTTGGTGGTTTGGACGGGTCCGGTGACGGTGAGGGTGCGGGGGGTGCTGTTGGTGGAGGGTCCGGTGAGGCCGATGCCGCTGCGGGTGTCGAGGATGCGGGTGGGGGTGACGGGGACGAACACCGAGGGGGTGCTGGCGGCGTTGGCGGTGAGGAGGGTGCCGGCGCCGAGGGTGATGGCGACGGCGGCTCCGACGGCGGCCCAACGCGAACGCCACAACCCGTGACGATCGAAACGACTCATGTCAGTGTCTCCTTGAGGTGACGGGGCGCATCAGCGACCCACCCGGATGCTCGGACTGCAGGTGACGTTGCCGCAGACGTGGACCTCGAGGTCACGGCTGGTCTCGTCGTAATGGCTGATGATCGGGTTGCCGTCGGCGCCCAGGGTGATCTCCGAACCGCGTCCGTCGGAGTCGGGGGTGTCGATGACGAACGCACTACTCGGCGCGCAGAAGGGAGTTCCGCAGGCCGCGATCCGGAGGTTCCCGTCGGTGCCGTCCCAGTGGCTGACGACCGGGTTGCCGACGCCGTTGATGACGACCGACGTGTCGCTCCCGACGTTGTTGCTGATGCTGTCGAGCGCCGTGGTGATCACGACCGAGCAACTGTCGTTGTTGCAGACGGTCAGCTTGAGGTTGGCGTTGGTGACGTCCTGGTAGCTGACGACCGGGAAGCCGTTGGTCCCCAGTGCGATCGACGTGTGCTTGCCGACGTCGTTCGCGGAGTCGAGCAGTTGCTGGGGATCGATCAGGTTGCAGGCAGCGTCGCTGCAGGTCGCGAGCTTGAGGTCGCCGTTGGTCACCCCGTAGTACGCCACGTAGGGCAGACCGGCCGGGGTGATCGCCAGCGAGGTGTGCTGGCCCACGTTGCCGATCGAGTCGAGAACCTTCTGTGTGTTGCTGCTGCACGTCGGGTTGCTGCAGAAGGCGACCTTGAGGTCGCCGTTGGTCGCGTCGTAGTAGCTGATGACGGGGTTGCCGTTCGCTCCGATGGCGATCGACGAGTACGACCCGACGTCACCACTGCTGTCGATCGTCCGGATCGTGGCCGACGTACACGTCGGATTGGCGCACACGGCGAGCTCGAGATCGCCACCGCTGTCGTCGTAGTAGCTGATGACGGCGTTGCCGTTCGTGCCCATCGCAATCGAGTTGTCCACCCCGACATCGCCGACCGCGTCGAGGAGCCGGGTCGTGGCCGAACCGCAGACCTTGTCGGCGCAGACGGCGATCCGCAGATCGAGGTTGGTCGAGTCGTAGTAGGCGATGATCGGGTTGCCGTCGGTGCCGACGGTGATCGACGAGTATCGGCCCACGTCCCCGTTGGCGTCGATGGTGTTGGTGACGGTCTCGCCGATCCGCTTGCCGGTCGGCCCGGTTGGTCCTTGGGGTCCGGTGGGTCCTTGGGGTCCGGTTGGTCCGGTTTGGTAGTAGCCGACGATGTCGAGGAGGAGGTGGGTGGTGCCGGTGGTGTCGGCGGCTTTGTAGAACAGGTTGATGGTGCCGTTGGGGGCGAGTTCGACGGTGACGGCGTTGGGGATGTTGGTGCCGGGTGTGGCGATGTTGATGTTGCTGGTGGTGGGGGTGCCGGTGGCGTTGCCGGGTCGGACGGACACGAAGCCGCGGCTGGTGGGGGTGACGGCGGTGAGGTTGGCGACGATGGCGGTGGCGCCGGTGGGGACGATGGTGGTGGTGCCGTTGGTGGTTTGGACGGGTCCGGTGACGGTGAGGGTGCGGGGGGTGCTGTTGGTGGAGGGTCCGGTGAGGCCGATGCCGCTGCGGGTGTCGAGGATGCGGGTGGGGGTGACGGGGACGAACACCGAGGGGGTGCTGGCGGCGTTGGCGGTGAGGAGGGTGCCGGCGCCGAGGGTGATGGCGACGGCGGCTCCGACGGCGGCCCAACGCGAACGCCACA
>JBBAUQ010000152.1:0-3933 GCA_040398125.1 Solirubrobacterales bacterium
TGGTCGGACCGAAGATCCGCTCGCAGAACAGGCCGTCCTTCTCGGGCTTGAGCGTCCGGTAGTTGATGGTCTCGGGCTTCAGTACCTCGCCCCAGGACCAGGACCTGACCTTCTTGGAAGAGGCCAGGCCGATCTCGATGGCGTCGAAGTTGTTGATATCGATCATTCCGCTCACTCCTCCACGCCGGCTTCTTCGGCATCTCCGGCACCGTTGCCCGATGCCCCGTCATCCTTCGATTCCACGGCCTCGTCGGCAGCGCCATCGGCCCCGTTCGCCTGGACCTCGGTCAGGTCCATGCCGAGGTCCTGGGCCGCCTGCAGCAGGTCGTCCTCCTCCTCGGCCAGCTCGCCGGCACCCTCCTCGGACACCACGTTGGCATCCAGGGACAGGGCCTGCATCTCCTTGAGCAGGACCTTGAAGGATTCCGGGATGGAAGGCTCGGGGATGTTCTCGTTCTTGACGATCGCCTCGTAGGCCTTGACCCGGCCGACCGTGTCGTCGGATTTGACCGTGAGCATCTCCTGGAGCGTGTAGGCGGCGCCGTAGGCCTCCAGGGCCCAGACCTCCATCTCGCCGAAACGCTGCCCGCCGAACTGGGCCTTGCCGCCGAGTGGCTGCTGGGTCACCAGTGAGTAGGGGCCGGTCGAACGGGCGTGGATCTTGTCGTCGACCAGGTGGTGCAGCTTGAGGATGTACATGTAGCCGACCGTAACCTTGCCCTCGTACGGCTCACCGGTTCGGCCGTTGTAGAGCTGGACAGTTCCGGCACACCGCTCTCCCGGGCGGGCCTTCGGATCGATCCCGAGGTCGATTCCACGCTCCTCGTGCTCCTCCGACCACTTGACCAGGGCTTCATCGACGTCCTCGATCGTCGCCCCGTCGAACACCGGGGTGGAGACGTATACCCGGTCGTTGGTGTTCTCCTTCTCCTTGTAGGCGTCGGAGCCGTCGTCGTACCAGCCGTTGCCGGCCACCCAACCGAGGTGGGTCTCGAGTATCTGGCCGATGTTCATCCGGCTCGGCACGCCGAGCGGGTTGAGAATCACGTCGACCGGGGTACCGTCGGCCAGGTGGGGCATGTCCTCCTCGGGCACGATCTTCGAGATCACACCCTTGTTGCCGTGCCGCCCGGCCAGCTTGTCGCCCTCGGAAATCTTTCGCTTGGTCGCCACGTGGACCCGAACCATGTCGTTGACCCCGGGCTGGAGGTCATCGCCGTCGTCCTTGCTGAAGGTCTTCACATCGATCACGACCCCGCCTTCGCCGTGGGGCACCTTGAGCGAGGTGTCGCGGACCTCGCGGGCCTTCTCCTTGAAGATCGCCCGGATCAGCTTCTCTTCCGCGGTCAGCTCGGTCTCACCCTTGGGTGTCACCTTGCCGACCAGCAGGTCCCCGGCCTCGACCTCGGCCCCGACCCGCACGATCCCGCGCTCGTCGAGGTTCCGCAGGCTCTCCTCGGAACGGTTGGGGATGTCCCGGGTGATCTCCTCGTCGCCGAGCTTGGTGTTGCGGGCATCGATCTCGTATTCCTCGATGTGGATCGAGGTGAGTTCGTCCTCCTTGACCAGGCGCTCCGAGATGATGATCGAGTCCTCGAAGTTGTAGCCCTCCCAGGACATGAAGGCGACCAGGCAGTTCTTGCCGAGCGCGACCTCACCGCCACCGGTCGACGAGCCGTCGGCCAGGATGTCGCCGGCCTTCACCTTGTCGCCGCTCTTGACGATCGGTCGCTGGTGGATCAGCGTTCCCTGGTTGGAGCGCATGAACTTGTGCAGCGGGAAGCGGTCGGTGCCGCCCTTGCGCTTGACCTCGATCACGTCTGCATCTACGTAGGAGACCTCGCCGGCATTCTCGGCCAGCACCACGTCACCGGTGTCCTGGGCGGCGCGACGTTCCATACCGGTTCCGATCAGCGGCGGATCGGGCCTCAGCAGCGGCACGGCCTGGCGCTGCATGTTCGAGCCCATCAGGGCCCGGTTGGCGTCGTCGTGCTCGAGGAAGGGAATCAGTGCGGTCGCCACGGACCAGATCTGGGTCGGTGAGACGTCCATCAGATCGACCTTGGTCGGCGGCACCACCGTCCAGCCGCCTTCGCCGGAGCGGCAGAAGACCGTTGGGCCGGCCAGTTTGCCGGTCTTCGGGTTTACTTCGGCGCTCGCCTGGGCAATGATCTTGTCTTCCTCCTGGGTTGCATCCAGGTGGACGATCTTGTCGGTGACCACGCCCTTGTCGACTACCCGGTAAGGGGTCGTGACGAAGCCGTGCTCGGAAATCTCGGCGTAGGAGGAAAGTGACCCGATCAGGCCGATGTTCGGGCCTTCCGGGGTCTCGATCGGACACATCCGGCCATAGTGGGTCGGGTGGACGTCTCGGACCTCGATCGGTGCACGCTCCCTGGTCAGACCGCCGGCACCGAGCGCCGAGAGCCGTCGGCGATGGGTCAGTCCGGCAAGCGAGTTGTTCTGATCCATGAACTGGGACAGCTGCGAGGAGCCGAAGAACTCCTTGAGGGCAGCCACGACCGGCCTGATGTTGATGATCGTCTGGGGGGTGATCGCGTCGGCGTCCTCGGTGGTGAGGCGCTCCCGGACGACTCGTTCCATCCGGTAGAGGCCGATCCGGAATGCCTCCTGGATCAGTTCGCCGACCGTCCTCAGTCGACGGTTCCCGAAATGCTCGTACTCGTCGAGCCGGTCTTCGACCGCCTCACGCGGGTAGGTAAGGGCCTCGGCCGCGTAATCCTTGATCGGGTTTTCCTCGTCGATCTCCTCAGGGATACCGAGCGCCTTCGGGATCTCGACCAACTCGCGGATCAAGGCGATGATGTCGTCGTGGGTCAGTACCCGGACATCGAGGTCGATGTCGAGGTCGAGCCGCGCGTTCAGCTTGTACCGGCCAACCCGGGTCAGGTCGTATCGCTTGGGGTCGAAGAAGAGCTGCTCAAGTAGGGCCTTGGCTGCATCGACCGAAGGCGGCTCGCCTGGCCGCTGCTTCTTGAACAGCTCGATCAGCGCGCCCTCCTCGGTCATGGTCGCCTCGGTGTCGGCCGCGATCGTGTGCCGGATGTAGACGGAGTTGTCGAACAGGTCGAGGATCTGCTCGTTGGTCACGTAACCCATGGCCCTGAGCAGCACCGTGATCGGCAGTTTGCGCTTGCGGTCGATCCGGACGAAGACCCGGCCCTTCTTGTCGATCTCGAGCTCGAGCCAGGAACCACGGGCCGGCATCAGGTTGGCGGTGAAGACCTGCTTCTCGGGATCCTTGGGAGCCATCACGTAGGCACCGGGAGAACGGACCAGCTGGGTGACTACCACTCGCTCGGTACCGTTGATCACGAAGGTTCCGCGATCGGTCATCCAGGGGAAGTCCCCCATGAAGACGCTCTGCTCGCGAATCTCGCCGGTCTCCCGGTTCTGGAATGAGATGGTGACGTTGAGCGGCCGTGAGTAGGTCAGGTCGCGCTCGCGGCACTCCTCGAGGGTATGGGCCGGCTCATCGAACTCGAAATCACCGAAGACGATCGCCAGGTTGCCGGTGTAGTCCTCGATCGGCGAGATGTCGGCGATCGTCTCTTTGAGTAGACCGGCCTTGGGGTCGGTCAGCTCGGCGAACGAGCGCCGCTGGATGTCAATTAGGTTGGGAGCTTCTAGGGGAGTTTCGAGTCGGGAGAAATTTCTGCGGACAAAGGGGGCAGAGATCGGACGTGCCAAGGGTGGCGACTCCTCAAGTGTTCGAGGGATTCAACGGGATGAGGCGGAAAACGGGCCGGCAGCTGTCTTCACGCGCGACCAGTCAAAATAGCACAGGGGCTCTCGCGACCCCCGATACCGAGTCGCGAGCGCCCCCGAACCGGACGTTATTTACTGGATCTCGGCCTTGGCGCCGGCCTCTTCCAGCTCGGCCTTGAGCTTCTCGGCCTCTTCCTTCTCGAT
>JBBAUQ010000153.1:0-3873 GCA_040398125.1 Solirubrobacterales bacterium
CCGGGACCTGTGCCGAGGGCGGGGTGGAGGTAGTGCTCATGCATATGCTCGGCACGCCGAAGACGATGCAGGACGACCCTCACTACGGGGATGTGGTCTCGGAGGTGCTCGATTTTCTCGCGGAACGGGTGGCTGAGGCAACTGCGGCCGGGATCGAGCAGTCGCGGATCTGGATCGACCCCGGCATCGGGTTCGGCAAGACGGCCGCGCACAACTTCGAGCTCCTGGCAGCCACCGACCGGTTCACGGCAACCGGCCAGCCTGTCCTGGTCGGGCCTTCCCGTAAGCGTTTCATCGGCTCGCTCGACGGTTCGGATGAGTCGGGACGGCTCGGCGGGACGATCGCGGCATGCCTCGCGGCCCGGGAAGGCGGGGCGGCGATGGTCCGGGTCCATGACGTGGCGCCGGTCGTCCAGGCCCTGGGAACTGCCGGGGAGATTTCACGCAGCCGGGCCGGCCAGCAGGCCCGAAGGCCATCGGGGGACTAGGTTCACCACCGATGTCAGAGGAAAACAATCCCCAGGCAGTTATCCGAATCGAGAGCCTGTCGCTCCACACCAACCACGGGGTGACCGAGGAAGAGCGAAAGCTCGGCCAACGGATGCTCTTCGACGTCGAGCTCGTGATGCCGGACTGTCGGGCGACCGAGACCGACGACGTGGTCGACACCGTCGACTACGGAGAGGCGACCGAACTGGTCGCCTCGATGGCGACGGCCGAGAGCCGCCACACCCTGGAGCGTCTCGTGCACGAGATCGCCACCGAGTTGGTCGGGCGGTATCCCGTTTCCTCGGCCACGGTGAGGGCGACCAAGCCCGAACCCCCGATCCCGTGCGAGACCGAGGGGACCTCGGTCGAGGTGACTGTCGAGGGGCGAGGGGTTTGAGCGAGGGGAGCCAGGGTCGGCAAACGGCCTTCCTCGGACTGGGCTCCAACGTGGGTGACCCCCCGGTGAACCTCGTCCGCGCAATCGATCTGCTCTCCGAGAAAGGACTGGCGATCGAGGCCGTATCCGGTGGCTACCTCACCCAGCCGGTGGGGGAGATACTCGACCAGCCCGACTTCCTCAACGCAGTCATCGCGGTCAGCACCGATCTCGGTCCAGAGGAGCTGCTCGACCTGGTCAAATCGATCGAAGCCGAGATGGGTCGGGAGACCGGACTGCCACGGCACTCGCCCAGGGTGATCGACATCGACCTGCTCCTGATCGGCGAGATCGAGTTCGAGTCCGACCGTCTCTCGCTGCCGCATCGGGAGGTCTCGACCCGACGTTTCGTCCTCATTCCCCTGATCGAGATCGCCCCGGACCTCGAGCTTCCCGACGGTCTACGGATCGCCGACATCCTCGAATCCCTCGCGGACGACCCCGACCAGGCCGTGACCCCGGCCGGGCCGCTACCCCTCGATTAGGCTGGAAGCGTGGCAGACCGGACCGAGACAGAGTCAGTTCTAAAGAGCTATGCCGACGCCTGGCTCGCAGCCGACCTCGAGAAGGTCCTCGGCTCCTACCACGAGGACTTCGTCCTCCATTACATGGGTGAGAGTCCCCTGGCCGGCACCCACGAGGGCCGGGACGCGGCCCTTCAGGTACTCGGACTTGCTTCCTTCAGGGCGTCGCGAAAGCTCGTAGCGGTCGAGGATGTGCTGGCAGGTGACGAGTTCGGTGCGATCGTCGCGATCGAGGAGATCGGCGAGCCGCCGAGACAGGTAAGGAGGGTGCTCCTCTACCGGGTCCTCGACGGCATGCTCGGTGAGTGCTGGCTCTTCGACGAGGACCAGCGGTTCATCGACCGACTCTGGTCGACCGACCCCGAGACTCCCGGAGAGTGAAGGCCCTAGGCCCGAAGAGGATCGAGCCAGGCCTGCGGCAGGCCCGGAGGGATGTAGCCGGGGTAGTCCGGTACGAGGGTGAGGGCTGCCTTGCCGATCGGCCGATCTTCGATGAACGGCTTGAGGTCGGCGACCGTCATCGCCAGCCTGATCGAGGGAGCCACCTGGAAATCAGCGGCATTCGGGTTTTCGCCCCCGATCACACCGGCAGCTACGTACTCGTCCAGCCGGTCCAGTAGTCCCGGAAGTTCGGCCAGTGCGGCCTGGACATTGGCGTCATCGGCCTTGTTGAAGTGGACGGAAGCAGCCACCAGTGGACCCCCGGTCTTCACCGCAAGCCCGATCGGCAGCCCGATCTTCGATCCCTCGACGTAGCTCCTCATCGCCTCGCGATTGCGCTTCAGCAGCCACCAGAGAATCTGCCTGATGGGATGTTGTAGTTCCGCCTCCCCGAGCAACTCGGCCGCTTCGACGTCGGCCCGCTCCGGACCGTCGGGCAGCAGGGCAGGGGCGTTCGGTGCGTCCCGATCCAGCGCCCTGGCGATCTCGATCGACCCCTGGACCCTCTGGCCGTCCAGCTTGATGGCCGGAACGGTGATCGACGGGAAGCCGAGCGCCCGAAGAACGCCTTTGGAGATGACCGGGAGCAGGTCGACCCGCCGGTACTCGATCCCCTTTCTTTCCAGCATCAGGGCTGCCGAGATGCCGGGATGTGAGCCGGGAATCGTGTAAAGGGTCGCTTTCGGCATGCTCGGCCCGCAGTATAGGAGCTCGACTCATGCCAAACTGGCAAGCCATGCTCCTGGCGATCGACGTCGGAAACACCCAGACGCATATCGGAGCCTTCCGGGGCGATGACCTGGCCGAGGACTGGCGGTTCAGGACCGTGGCCGGATCGACCGCGGACGAGCTGGCCGAGAAGGTCAGTGGCCTGCTCGCCCTCAAGGGGATCAACATCGATGAGGTCGACTCCGTAGTGGCCTCCTCGGTCGTTCCGCCACTGGCTCCGGAGTACGTCGCCCTGGCCGATCGTTACCTGGACTCGCCCTGCCTGATCGTCGGGCCGGGGATCAAGACCGGTATGGCCATCGAGATCGACAACCCGGCCGAGGTAGGTGCCGACCGTCTGGTCAATGCGATCGCCGCCTATGACCAGGTCGGCGGCCTCTGTGTCGGGGTCGACTTCGGGACCGGAATCAACTTCGACTGTGTTTCGGCCGGGGGCAGCTACCTGGGCGGGGCGATCGCGCCAGGGATCGAGATATCGCTCTCGGCCCTCGCCGAACGGGCTGCCCGGATACCGCGGATCGACCTGGCCGAACCTAAGTCGGTAATCGGTACCTCATCCAAGGCCGCCATCCAGGCCGGGGTCCTCTTCGGATTTGCCGGGTTGGTCGACGGCCTCGCCGAGCGGATCGATGAGGAGCTGGGCGGCGGAGCCCGCTTTATCGCCACCGGCGGGTTCGCCCAGACGATCGTCCCCTACACCCGCTCTCTCGACGAGGTCGACGAGTACCTGACCCTGAAGGGCCTGAGGATCATCCATGAGCGAAACGCGGACTGAGCAGGCTCCCCTCACCGAGCCCTTCGAAATCGAGGGGGTGCAGATTCCCAACCGGGTCCTGCTCGCCCCGCTGGCCGGGATCGGAAACTGGTTCGTCCGGATGCAGGCCAAGCGGTACGGCGCCGGACTGGCCGTGTCCGAGATGGTCTCGAGCCACGGCCTCCATTACGGGAATGAGAAGACCATCAAGGAACTGATGCGCATCCACCCCGAGGAGCATCCGGTGTCGATCCAGCTGTTCGGTCAGGATCCCGAAATCATGCGCTCGGCGGCCGAGGTTGCGGCCCGTTCCGGCCCCGACCTGATCGACCTGAACATGGGCTGTCCCGTTCCCAAGGTGATGAAGACCGGGGCCGGGGCAGAACTCCTGGCCGATCCCGAGCTGGCCCTCGAGCTTGCCCGGGCGGCGCGCGAGGGCAGCGGTCTGCCGGTCACGGTGAAGATTCGGTCCGGCATTGCCCCGGGCGACAGGTCGGGGT
>JBBAUQ010000154.1:0-3816 GCA_040398125.1 Solirubrobacterales bacterium
CGGACGCCCCCGCCATGATCGCCTCGAACAGTGCCTCGTCGTCGCTGTACGAGGTGAGCATGAGGCAGTTCGTGCCGATCGAGCTGCGCACCTCCCGGCAGACCTCGATGCCGTTGCCGTCGGGCACGCGGACGTCGAGGATCGCGACGTCCGGCCGGAGTGCCGGGATCCGGGCCAGAGCCTCGGCGGCGTTCGACGCCTCGCCGACGACACGGATCGTGCCCGTCGACTCGAGCAGCGCCCGGACCCCTTCGCGGACGACCTCGTGGTCGTCCATGAGGAAGGCGGTGATCTGGCCGGTCATCGCCACAGTGGACCACGGACGACCCCGGTCCGACAAGGGACCTTCGTCATTCCCGCGAACCGGAAGACTACGGTGATCACCGTGGCGGACCACCCGGATCCCGTGCTCCTGTCGCACGCCGTCGAGTCGGCACCGGACGGTGTGCTCATCGTCGACCATGCCGGGCGGATCGTCTACGCCAACCGTTCGATCTGCCTGCTCACGGGCTACGACGACCTCGTCGGCACGGACGTCGACCGGCTCGTCCCGAGCGCCGTGCGCCCCGGTCACGCCGGGCTCCGGGCCGGGTACACCAGCCAACCGGTGCGGCGCCCGATGGGGGCCGGCATCGAGTTGGCCCTCGAGCGGGCCGACGGTCGTACCGTGCCGGTCGAGATCTCGCTCAGCCCGTTCGAGCACGGCGACGACTACGTCATCACGGCGATCCGCGACATCTCCGACCGTCTCGAGAGCATGCAGCGCCTGACGGCCGCCAACGAGCAACTGGCGCTCGTGGCCGAGCGCGAACGGATCGGGCGCGACCTCCACGACGTCGTCCTCCAGCACCTGTACGGCATGGGTCTGTCGGTCCAGGCGACGGCGCTCGGTGCCGATCCGGCCACGGCGGCCCGCCTCGAGCCGATCCTCGACGACATCGACCGGATAATCTCCGAGGTCCGCACGATCGTCTTCACCCTCGGCACCGCCGGTCATCGTGGTGCGCTCGGCCAGGAACTCGCCGACGTCATGGCCCAGGCGAGCCGGGTGCTCGGCTTCACGCCCTCCCTGCGGCTCGACGGGCCCGTCGAGTCGGCGCTGTCCGACGAGATGCGGACCGAGATCGTCGCCTCGATGCGCGAGGCGCTCGGCAACGTCGCCCGCCACGCCCGGGCGACCTCGGCGCACGTGCAGGTCGAGATCGTCGAGGACCGGGTGGTCATGACCGTGCTCGACAACGGTGTCGGCCCGCCTCCGGACGACGAGGCGCCACGTGGCGGTCACGGACTCGCCAACCTCCGCAGCCGTGCCGAGACCTTCGGCGGCGACTGCGGCCTGCAGCGCGGCGCCGACGGCCGTGGTGCCGTGCTGCGCTGGTTCGCACCGTTCTGACATCCGGATTCGGGACTTTGGTCCCGGCCGTGCCCCCCGGTGGTCCCTGGTCGCCGTCCGGGACTCCTCCCAGACTGGCCGTCATGACGTCAGACGACCGTTCGTTCCTCAACTGGCTCTCCGTGGCTCTCGCCGTGGCGGCGCTCGTCCTCGGCTTCTTCGCCCTCGGCCGGGTCGGCTCGTCCGGGTCGGAGATGGCGGCCGGGAGCGAGGGCGGAGGGTCAGGCGAGGCGTCGATCATCGAGATCGAGCTGGGCGCACTCAAGTTCGTCCCGCAGCACATCATGGCGCCCCCGGGCGACGTGATCCTCCGCATCACCAACGTCGACTCCCAGCCGCACAACCTGTCGGTGCTCGGGAGCAAGACCCGCGACCTGCAGCCCGGTGAGTCCCAGGACCTCGAACTCGGCGCACTGGGCGTCGGGGTGTACCCGATGCTCTGCGAGATCCCGGGCCACAACGAGGCCGGCATGAACGGCAACCTCCACATCATCCTGAACGCCGAACCCGGTGCGTACACCGGTACCGGGAACTCGAACGGCTCGATCGACCACCTCCACGGCTACTCGTCGTGGGAGGAGATGCAGACGGCGATGGACGAGCGCGCCCTGCGGTTCGGCGAGGAGGCCAAGGGTGAGTTCGGAGGCCAGCCGCTCGAGTTCACGATGAGCGAGGACGGCTACAAGGTCTTCGAGGTCACGGCGATGCTCGCCGACTGGGAGGTCGAACCCGGGAGGATCGTCGAGGCCTACACGTACAACGGCACGGTGCCGGCACCGGAGATCCGGGCCGAGGTCGGCGACAAGATCCGGGTGGTCCTGAAGAACGAACTGCCGGTACCGACCGTCATCCACTGGCACGGCATCCGGGTCCCGAACTCCATGGACGGGGTGCCCCCGTTCACCCAGCCGGCGGTGGCGCCGGGTGAGGAGTTCGTCTACGAGTTCGAGGCGCTCGAACCGGCGGTGGGCATCTACCACTCGCACAACGGCGCCAGTCAGGTGCTCGACGGCCTGTTCGGTGCGGTCACCATCGGTCAGATGCAGACGCCGCAGGTGCTGCTCGACCAGGGCTTCGCGGCGACGCCCGACCAGGAGATCCAGATGGTGCTCAACGACGCCGGAGTGATCGGCCTCAGCCTCAACGGCAAGAGCTTCCCGGCGACCCAGGCCTACACCGGCAAGGTCGGCGACACCATCATGGTCCACTACCAGAACGAGGGCCTGCAGGCGCACCCGATGCACCTGCACCAGCCGATGGGATGGATCATCGCCAAGGACGGCAAGGAACTCCTGGTGCCGATCCCGGGCGACAGGATCAACATCGCTCCCGGAGAGCGCTACACGGTTCTCTACCAGCTGACCGACCCGGGTGTGTGGGCCTGGCACTGCCACATCCTCACCCACGCCGAGCGGGACGACGGCATGTTCGGGATGGTCACCGCCTTCATCGTGGAGGAGTGAACCGCAGCGACCCCGACCGAGCTGGCCGGGTCACGTCTCGGTGACCCACCCGGTTCCCCCTGGTCGAGTCCGGATCGTGCCCCCGGTCCGGACTCGTCCGCGTCCGGGGTGTCAGTCGGCTCGACGCCTCGGTGCCGCTTTCTTGGCGGCCGTCTTCTTGGCGCCGGTCTTCTTGGCGGCCGTCTTCGTGGCGCCGGTCTTCCTGGCACCGGCCTTCTTCGCCGGGCCACCCTGCTCGGCGAGGGTGTCACGGCGGATCGCCAGCAGTTCGAAGGCCCGCTCGGGTGCCATCGACTCGATCCGGTCGCCCTTGCCGATCGAGGCGTTGGTCTCGCCGTCGGTGACGTAGATACCGAACTTGCCCTCCTTCGCGACCACCGGGCGGCTGCTCACCGGGTCGTTGCCGAACTCGCGCAACGGGCCGGCGGCGGCCGGGTTGCGGGCGCCCCGCTTGAAGACCTTCGGCAACTGGAAGATGGCCGAGGCCCGGGCGAGGTCGATCTCGAACAACTGGTCCTCGGAGTCGAGCGACCGGAAGTCCTTGCCCTTCACGATGTACGGGCCGTAGCGGCCGTTGTTGGCGGTGATCTCCTGGCCGTCGACCGGGTCGGCGCCGAGCGAACGCGGCAACTGCAGCAGTCGTTCGGCGTCGTCGACGGTGAGGCGCTCGAGGGTCATCGTCTTGAACAGGCTCGCCATCTTCGGCTTGTCGAGACCGGGGGGCAGGTTGGTCGGGTCACCCCACTGCACGTAGGGGCCGTAGCGGCCGTTCTTGGCGTACACCGGGTAACCGTCGAGCTCGCCGATCGGTTCGTCGCTCTTGGGCATCGCGAGCAACTGCAGCGCCTTGTCGACGGTGAGTTCGTCGGGCGGCAGGTCGTCGGGGACCGAGGCCGAGTCGTCACCACGTTTCACGTAGGGGCCGTACTTGCCGGGCTTGACGACGATCGGGACGTCGTC
>JBBAUQ010000155.1:0-3814 GCA_040398125.1 Solirubrobacterales bacterium
CCGCTGCTCACCCCCCCGCTCCTGGTCGTGAAAACGACCTTTCCGCCCGGAAGGGCAACCTCGATCAGATCCAGGTGGTCAATTTGGCCGGTCACGTTCCCCGCGGCCTCCCGGGCCGATTGCTTCGAGTGCAACCTCGATCTGCCCGTCGAAGTCGACTAAGCCCCTGTCAAGTTGGGCGGCCAGGGCAGCATCGAGGCCGGTGCCGACGGCCGGACCCTCCGGGACCCCCCGGGCGACGAGATCTTCACCCGTGATCACCGGACTCGCTTGCCGCCATTTCCTCACCCAATCATCGAGCCACTCGGCCCCGGCGGCCCTGGCCAGGAGAATTTCCCGGCTCCCGAAGTCCCTGGCGAGCTGCACTGCCTCGGAGGGAGGGCCCCTGAACTCGAGGAGCCGACCGATGTCGGTCCCGTCGGCACCAAGGATCCAATCGAGCCCGAATTCGGCCGGATCGAGGAAGCCGGACCAGGGGGCGTCGAGGAGGAGTTCCAGTCCGACCGGCCCGAGTCCGGCAAGCTCGGTTTCCCGGTTTCCAACCCCCCATTCCGCGAGCAGGCCGAGGGCCCGCGGGGCGTTGGCCTCCCCGCTCAGTCGTTCGAACTCGGAAAGCAGTCTGTCGCGCGTCACGGTCCCCAGGTCGGCTGCACCGACCTCTCGTCCCGTTTCCTCCTCCAGGGCAAAACCGAAACGGGCCGCATATCTCGCAGCTCGAATAGCCCTCGTAGGGTCCTCCTGGAAGGAGCCCGGCCTGAGGGTTCGAAGGGTGCCCCCCTCCAGATCGGCCAAACCGTCAAATGGATCGACCAGCTGGAGGGGCTCCTCCAGGCCCACCGCCATGGCGTTGATGGTGAAGTCACGCCTGGCAAGGTCATCGATCAGCTCGGCGGGGGTCACCTGCGGAAGGGCTCCCGGCTCGGGATACGTCTCGGTCCGTGCACGTACGAGGTCGACCCGGTGCCCCCCTACCTCCAGTTCGGCAGTCCCGAAGCGGTCGTGAATGACGGCATCGGGGTCGAGCCTGGTCGCCAGGGCGGTCACGTCCCCCTCCACCACGAGATCGAGATCTGTGGCAGGGAGTCCGACCAGGAGATCCCTCACGGTGCCGCCAACGATGAAGACGGACTCGTCCTCGAGGGCCTCCCTCACCTTCGAGAGGACGGGATTCGCCGCGATCTCCTTCTCGAGACGGTTCCGGTCAGGCGGAGGTGTGGCGGACCCGGCCATCATCCGCCCCCAAGGATGAACGGCTCCCCGGATGGCGCACCGCAGGGTCCCTTCAATCCGAGGGACGGTCGGAAGGAGTGTGAATCAGGCGAACCGGGATCCCGGCCTCGACGAGTGCCGCCTTGGCCTCGGCCACGGTGTGGCTGCCGTAGTGAAAGATCGATGCGCAGAGGACGGCATCGGCACCGCCCTGACGCAGGGCATCGACCAGGTGATCGGGCTGACCAGCGCCCCCTGAGGCGATCACCGGAATCTCGACGGCTCTGGACACGGCTTCGGTGAGCTCCAGCTCATAGCCGGCATTGGTTCCGTCACGGTCCATGCTGGTGAGCAGGATCTCCCCGGCCCCGAGCTTGGCGGCCTCGGTGGCCCATTCGACGGCGTCGCGCCCGGTTGGCCTCCGGCCACCATTCACGAAGACCTCGTACCGACCTGCCTCCCGGCGGGCATCTATCGCAACCACCACACACTGGGATCCGAACACCTCGGCGAGCTCACTGATCAGCTCCGGTCGCGCAAGGGCGGCCGAGTTGACCGCCACCTTGTCGGCGCCGGCATCGAGCACTGCCTGGGCATCCTCGACAGACCTGATCCCCCCTCCAATCGTGAACGGGATGAAGACATTCCCGGCAGCCTCACGGGCGAGCTTGACGATCGTCTCGCGATCCTCATGTGACGCCGTGATGTCGAGGAAAACGATCTCGTCCGCACCCTCCCGGTCGTAACGCTCGGCGAGCTCGACCGGATCTCCGGCATCGCGGATATCGACGAAGTTGGTCCCTTTCACGACTCTGCCCCGATCGACATCGAGGCAGGCAATGACCCGCTTCAAGAGGCTCATCGTCCGGCCAGGACCTCCATCGCCTCGGCCACGGTGAACTTTCCCTCGTAGAGGGCACGTCCGACGATCACCCCATCCACGTTGCCGGGCGTTCCCCCTTTCAGCACCGCGAGGTCCTCGATGCTGCCGACCCCACCCGAGGCAATCAGGCCCACTTCCGTACGGTCGGCGATCCGATTGAGACCGTTGAGATCGGGGCCCTCCATCGTCCCATCGGTCTCGATCCTGGTGCAGAGGACCGTCTCGACACCGATCGCTTCCAGCTCGGCGATCAGCTCCTCGGGAGAGGTATCGCGGGCCTCTACCCAACCCTCTGTTGCGACTCGATTGTCCCGGTAGTCCACCGAGACGACCAGACGATCCGGTCCGACTCGGACAAGTGCCTCTTCCAGCAAAGCCCGATCAGTCAGTGCAACCGTCCCCATGATGACCCGGTCGACCCCGCTTTCCTGTGCCGCTTCAATGGCAGCGAGGGTCCTCAAACCCCCTCCGAGCTGGATCGGGACCTGGACATGGCTAGCGATCTCGGTCACGGCGTTGAGATTGACCGGCCGGCCCTCACGCGCGCCGTCGAGATCGACGACATGCAGGGCCGGAGCACCTTGCCGTACGAACTCCGTGGCGATCGAGGCCGGATCACTGCCGTACTCGGTCACCTGGTCATAGTCGCCCTGCATGAGGCGGACAACGGTGCCGTCGAGGATGTCGATAGCTGGGTAGAGCTGCACCGGTCTAGCCCTCTTTCCCCTGGCACAGTGAGACGAAGTTCGAGACCAGGGCCAGCCCGGCCTCACTCGATTTTTCGGGATGGAACTGGACTCCGAAGACGTTGTCGACAGCTACGGCGCAGACGAACTCCTCTCCGTAGTTCGCGGTGCCGACTACTGCCGACGCCGCCGGATGCACCACGTGGGAGTGAACGAAATAGAAGGTCTCCCCTGAGGGGATGCCTTCGACCAGTGGCGATTCCACCTTCCACTGGACTTCGGCCCAGCCGATGTGAGGAAGTTTGAGGCCGCCGGTCTCCAGGGTCAGGACATCACCCTGGAGAAGGCCCAGCCCCGCCGCCCCGCCGAGTTCGTCAGACGAATCGAAGAGCAGCTGAAGGCCGAGACAGATCCCCAGGACGGGGCGTCCGGTAGATGCAAACTGACGAATCGCCTGGTCGAGACCGGAGCGCGAGATCCTGTCCATCGCCTTGGGAAATGCGCCTACCCCCGGCAGGATGCAGCCGTCAAAGCGGTCGAGTCCGGCGGGATCCGGAGTGATCTCGACCGCTGCCCCCCTCGATTCGAACGCCTTGGCTACCGATCGCAGGTTGCCCATGCCGTAGTCGAGGACGGCAATGGTCGGGTTCGAACTCAACTCTTCAGGGTGCCTTTGGTGCTGGGCACTCGCGAGTCTTCGGGATCGACAGCGACCGCCGTCTTCAAGGCGCGGGCGAAAGCCTTGAAACAGGCCTCGATCATGTGGTGAACGTTGGTCCCCTCCCGGATTTCCAGGTGGAGGGTCAGGCCGGCCGACCGCGCGACCGCGCCGAAGAACTCTTCCGTCAACTCGGTTTCGAAATCACCTATCCGGGCTTTGGGCAGCACTCCTCGAAAGGCGAGCAGCGGTCGGCCCGAGATGTCGAGAGCACACTCCGCGAGGGCCTCATCCATCGGCACCAGGGCCGAGCCGTACCGCCCTATGCCCCGACGATCAGCGAGGGCCCCACCCACGGCCTGTCCGAATACGACCCCG
>JBBAUQ010000156.1:0-3794 GCA_040398125.1 Solirubrobacterales bacterium
GTGGAGGACCGCATGTTGGTCAGCTGCTTTTCCTTGACCGCGTTGACGTCCAGGTCATTGGACCTTGTGTTTTCACCCACCACCATTCCTTCGTAGACCTCATCGCCGGGACCGATGAACAGGGTGCCCCGGTCCTCGAGGCTGGAGAGCGCAAAGCCTGCGGCCTTGCCCTGACGGTCAGCGACCAGTGAGCCTGTGCCCCGGGTCGTGATTTCGCCCACCCAGGACTCCCATCCGGAGAAGACGTGGTGCATGATCCCGGTTCCGCGGGTTTCGGTGAGGAACTCGGTCCGGAACCCGACAAGGCCCCTGGCGGGGATCACATATTCGATCCGGTTCCTGCCTCCCTGGTGGCCGGCCATCGACTCCAGCCTTCCCTTTCGCCCGGCCAGGAGCTGGGTGATCGCGCCAACATGTTCCTCCGGAACATCCACGAGCAGTCGCTCGGTCGGCTCCAGAATCTCTCCGTTTTCTTCCCGGGTAACTACCCGGGGCTGACCCGCAGTCAGCTCGAATCCCTCTCTGCGCATCATCTCGAGCAGGACGACCAGCTGGAGCTCGCCCCGCCCCTGGACTTCCCAGGCATCCGGCCGGTCGGTCTCGAGGACTCGAATCGAGACGTTCCCCAGCAGCTCCTGATCGAGCCTGGACTTGATCTGGCGAGCGGTTACCTTGGAACCCTCGCGCCCGGCGAAGGGGGAAGTGTTGATCCCGATCTCGATCGACAGGGCGGGCTCGTCCACCTCGATGACCGGGAGCGCTCGAGGATCCCCGGGGGCCGCCAGGGTCTCACCGATCGTCACCTCGGGAAGACCGGCTATCGCGATCACCTCGCCCGGCCCTGCTTCATCGGCCGGAACCCGCTCGAGGGCCTCGGTCACGAATAGCTCCGTGATCCGCGTCCTTTCCACCGTCCCATCGGCGCGGCACCAGGCAACCTCGGCCCCGGCCCGGATCGTTCCGTGCCGGATCCGGCAGAGGGCGAGGCGACCGAGATAGGGCGAAGCATCGAGGTTGGTCACGTGGGCCTGCAGCGGATGGTCGGGGTCGTGTTCGGGGGCCGGGATGTAATCGATCATCAGGTCCATAAGTGGCTCGAGGTCGGCGCCCTCCTCTCCCTCGACCAGCGATGCCCAGCCCTCCCGGCCGTTCGCATAGACGATCGGGAAATCGATCTGATCATCGTCGGCGCCAAGGTCCATGAACAGCTCATAGATTTCGTCGGTGACCTCGGCGATCCGGGCATCCGGACGGTCGACCTTGTTGACCACGACGATCACCGGCAGCCCGACCTCGAGCGCCTTTGAAAGGACGAACCTCGTCTGAGGCATCGGTCCTTCTGAGGCATCGACCAGGAGCAGGACTCCATCGACCATCGTCAGGCCTCGCTCCACCTCGCCACCGAAGTCGGCATGGCCGGGGGTATCGATGATGTTCAGCTTGACGCCGCCATGTCGAACGGCGGTGTTCTTGGCGAGAATCGTGATGCCCTTCTCCCGCTCGAGATCCATCGAGTCCATGATCCGATCGTCGACATCCTGGCCCTTTCGGAAGGCCCCGGACTGCCAGAGCATCGCGTCCACGAGGGTGGTCTTGCCGTGGTCCACGTGGGCCACGATCGCGATGTTGCGGATGTCTTTCCGTGGAGCCACGAGGGGCGGGGGATACTAGGGAACTAGCGGAGCGGCACTATTCCGGGGTGAACCCCGGGGTCACCCAGATGGATCGATCGGACCCCACTGTTACACGTTCGTTCGTGTTCACCCGTTTGTGCGGGGTGCCAGCCTCGGCTACAGGTAGTGGTACAAGCGCTTCGCGTCGAGCCCGATCCCCCGGGTCTCGGCCTCAGGCCGCCTCCGATTCAGCCTCTGCCGGTGACTCGAAGGCATCCTCGGCGACCTTCTCAGGCGCACGTCCCTTCGGGACGAAGATGAGGGAGAACAGGAACATCACGGCCATCGCTCCGGCGATCACGTAGAAGACGGTCGAGGTCGAGGCAGCGTAGGCGTTCTGGATCGCCTCGAAGACCTTCTCCCCGCCGGCCCCGGAAGGCCCACCCCGTGGCCCGCCGCCTCCGACGACTTCGGCAGCGATCCGGTCGGCCACGGTCTTGGGTATCCCGACGTCGCCCAGCTTGCCCTCGAGGTTGAGCCTGTTCTGGGTGATCAGGATGGTGCCGAGGATGGCCATTCCGAGGCTGGCGCCATAGTTGCGGACGGTCTGGGTGATCCCGGTTGCCTCCCCGTAGCTGGTGCTGGGGGCTCGGTTTATCGCGTCGGTATTCGAGGGAGCGAGCACCATGCCCATACCGAAGCCACTGAGGATGATCCAGGCTGTCTGGGCCGACCAGGAGAGGTCGGTCAGGCTTCCGGCCCATAGGAAGAAACCGGCTGCAGCGATCGCCGACCCGGCGACCACGGCCGGCCTGGCCCCGACCTTGTCGAGGATTCGCCCACCGATCTGGGCCGCGATCGCGAAGCCAATGAAGAAGGTGAGGATGTAGAGCCCGGCGTTGGCGGGGCTCTGTCCGAGCGAGAGCTGGGCGTAGGTCGAGGTGAAGAAGAAGAGCGGTATGAACCCGAAGGACAGGATGAACAGGACTACGTTCTGGGAGGAGAAGGCCCGATCGGTGAAGATCCTGATCCGGAGGAGGGGGTTCTCGACCTTAAGCTCCCGCAGCACGAAGACGATCAGAAGGAGCGTCCCGACCAAGATCGAGCCGATGGTCATCCAGGACCCCCATCCCCAGACGCTCGACTGCTGCAGTCCGAGTACGGAAAGCGCCATCCCGCCGGTCACCAGCAGAGCCCCCGGGATGTCGATTGGGGCAGGTTTGCGAGAGTCGGAGGGCTTCGAGTAGGCGATCAGGGCCAAGGCGATCAGGGCTATCGGCACGTTGACCCAGAAGATTGCCCGCCAGTCGATCGCGGTCAGATAACCGCCTGCCAGGGGACCGATCGAGGTGAGTGCCCCGGTCACCCCGAAGAAGATCGCCAAAGCCTGGCCCCGTTTGTGGACTTCGAAAGAACCGATCACCAAAGCGAGCGCGGCCGGGATCATCATCGCTGCACCGACGCCCTGTAGCGCGCGGAAGACGACGATCCAGGCCTCGGCATAGGAGGTAGCCGGGGTAAGACCGCAGAGGGCCGAGGCCGAAGCGAAGGTGATCACCCCGATCGTGACCATCTTCCTGCTGCCGAGCGTGTCGGCCAGTCTTCCGCCGAGTGCGAAGGCCGCAGAGAGGGCGAGCAGGTAAGCGTTGATCACCCACTGGACGCCGGTCTGGCTGAGCTCCAGATCCTGCTCGAGGTCGGGGATCGCTATCGAGACGATCGTTTGGTCGATGAAGGTCATCCCGACCGCAAAGACCATTGCGGCGAGTACCCAGGGGCCCCCCTTTCCCATTCCTCCTCCCACTAGAGGGTCAGCGTACCGCCATCGGGGCGGTCGCCGCCTCCAGGCCTGCAGGGCCTATGCGCGCCCTGCGCCTCGGCCAGGGGGCGCCGGACAACCGTCTCGGGACCGGGGGTCAGTTCAGCCCCGTTGGCGTAGCTTTCCCCTTTGACGCCAACTCGTCCTCAGTCCCCGGAGATCGAGCCGTCGGTGTGGTGGTGGACGAGTTTCCAGCCGTCGTCCTCGCGCCGGTAGACGTTGGTCACCCGGTGGACCAGGGAACGCTCTTCCCCGTCAATGGTCAGTCCCTCGGCGTTCTCGACACAGACCGAGTAGCCGATGTCATCGCCACCGACCAGGGTCAGGTCGGTCACGGTCACCTCTCCGCCCATCTCCATACC
>JBBAUQ010000157.1:0-3777 GCA_040398125.1 Solirubrobacterales bacterium
AGCCGGCAGCCGAGTGGTAGGCGTTTGCGACCACCTTGGCCTTCCTGACCGAGACCAGGCGGGTCCCGCAAGCCGCCGAGAGATCCTGTCCCTGATGCCGGTAGCCCGGCCGGGGTGCGCCGAAGCGGCCGCCACCCGAGCTGTAGCTGAAGCTGCCGTCAACCGGAAAGACCTCTCGCGGGATCATGCTCTTCGGCAGGACCTTGAGTTCCCGGGGGGAGGCTTTCGAACGCTCTCCCTCGGCCGAGACGACCGCCAGGCGACCCCCGGTCGCCCTCTTGGGCACCTTCACCCTGAGGGCCGAGTAGCGTTTCCCGGTGAAGCGGGCCCGGACGCTCTTTCGCCCGCTCCTGGTCTTTCGGGCAGCGAAAACCACGAATCGGGCGCGGTCCAGGTTGGAGCCGAGCACCCGAACGACCGACCCCCGTGTGGCACGCCGGGTCGATACGCAGGCACTGAGGCAGACCACATCCTTGATGCGTGGAACGCCGGGAACCTGGATGCCACCGCCGCCGCGGGCCTCGACCCGGTCGGCGGCCGCGCCAGCACCCCCCGGGAGGACCAGCAAGATCAGCAGGGCAAGTAGGGCGCCGAAGGATGCCATCGGGCCAATGAGTGCATTTTTCCGTTTGGTAGCCATGGTGGTCTCTTTCCTCGTGCCGGCGGGGTTAGCTGACGGGCTCGCGCTGAAAGAGTCGCGCTACACCTGCCGCCCGGCAGGTGACTCGCCCCTGGGACCGAGGTCCCGATGGTTCCCCCACTCCCGGGCTGTCGTTTCCCGGGACTAGGCACTGGCTAATCGAAACATAGCATTAGCAGAAGACAGATATTCTGTAAGGGACTGCAAACATCTCTTCAGTTCCCTCGGGCTCGATCGCCCCGGGACGAGCAGAAGGCCAGGTGCCTGTCCACTCGTCAAGCCGTATTTGCCTAACCTTAGCCAGGCGGACAATCGGCTCCGGCCGACAGCCGATTTACTTCAGAGCCACTACGCCGCACAAACCTGCCATCAGGAGGACTTACCCCATGACCCGCATCCGTCAACAGAACGTCACCGCAGCCCAGTGGCTACCGAATGGCTCGGCAGTCGAGTCGATGGATCTGACCAAGGATGAGAACGTCGTCTTCGGGAGCAACGTCTTCTCCTCGGCAGTCCAAAAGGAGCGACTTCCGGCTGACGTCTACGAGCAACTGAACAGGACCATCGCCCAGGGCGAGGCACTCGACATGGAACTGGCCGACGCAGTGGCGACGGCGATGAAGGAGTGGGCGCTGGAGCGTGGCGCGACTCACTACACCCACGTCTTTCAGCCGCTGACCGGCCTGACGGCCGAGAAGCACGACTCGTTCTTTGAACCGGCCGGGGACGGCACGTCGATTGCCAAGTTCAGGGGCAGCGAACTGATCCAGGGAGAGCCAGATGCCTCTTCCTTTCCCACCGGCGGGATGCGGGCAACCTTCGAGGCCCGGGGCTACACGGCCTGGGATCCGACGAGCCCGGCCTTCATCCTCGACAACCCCAACGGAAGCCTGCTCTGCATACCGACGGGGTTCATCTCCTGGACGGGCGAGGTGCTCGATGCCAAGATCCCTTTGCTCCGCTCCATGGACGCGCTCTCCAAGGCCGCGGTCAGGGCGCTCCGGCTCCTCGGTGACGAAGAGTCCTCCCGGGTCGTCACCACGGTCGGCCCGGAGCAGGAGTACTTCCTGATCGACGAGCAGTACTACTTCGACCGACCGGACCTCATCCTTGCCGGCCGGACCCTGTTCGGGACCAAGCCGGCCAAGGGACATGAACTCGACGATCACTATTTTGGGGCCATTCCGGAACGGGTCCTGGCCTGCATGATGGAGACCGAGGAGGAACTCGCCAAGCTGGGCGTGCCGATCAAGACCCGTCACAACGAGGTCGCGCCCTCCCAGTACGAGATCGCCCCGATGTTCGAAAACTCGAACGTGGCATCGGATCACCAACAGCTCTTGATGCAGGTACTGGAGAGGGTGCCGCGGAAATACGGCCTGGTCTGCCTGCTCCATGAAAAGCCTTTCTCAGGTGTGAATGGCTCGGGCAAGCACAACAACTGGTCGATGGGAACCGACACCGGCGTGAACCTGCTCGATCCCGGGGACACGCCGGCAGGGAACCTCCAGTTCATCTTCTTCACCGCGGCGGTGATCCAGGCGGTCAACCGACACCAGGGTCTGCTCAGGGCCTGCGTCGCCAACATCGGTCAGGACCACCGGCTCGGGGCCAATGAGGCCCCGCCGGCGATCATCTCGATCTTCCTGGGGACTGAACTCGAGAACGTCTTCGAGAACATCGCGACCGGCGACGGCGACGATCGGGCCCCTGGCGAGCTGATCGACCTCGGTGCCGAGGTGCTCCCGGATCTCCCGCGACACGGCGGAGACCGCAACAGGACCTCGCCGTTTGCCTTCACCGGGAACAAGTTCGAGTTCCGTGCCCTCGGGTCGAGCATGTCCCTGGCCTTTGCCAACACGGTCCTGAACACGATTGCCGCCCAGGCGATCGACGAGCTCACCGACAAGCTCGAAGCGATCGGCACCGATGACCTGAAGGCAGCGGTTGAGCAGGTGGTCGCCGAGTCCTATTCCGAGAACCGCCAGGTCTGCTTCGGCGGGGACAACTACTCGAAGGAGTGGGAGGAAGAGGCCGAGAAGCGCGGACTGAAGAACCTGAGGACGACCCCGGACGCCCTGCCCGAGGTGGTCAGCGACTCGACGGTCGAGATGTTCGAGCGGTATGACGTGCTCGACAAGCGGGAGCTGGAAGCGAGGTTCGAGGTCTGGGTCGAGCAATACGCGATGCAGGCGAACAT
The DNA here is from genome assembly GCA_040398125.1 of Solirubrobacterales bacterium. GTDB lineage: Bacteria > Actinomycetota > Thermoleophilia > Solirubrobacterales > 70-9 > 67-14. The sequence continues at coordinate 2,841 of JBBAUQ010000157.1, forward strand.
CGAGGCCGAGACCGCAGCCGACATCGCCCGGACCCAGATCATCCCTGCCGTCCTGCGCTACATCACCCTGCTCGATGAAGCCGACGCGGATGAGCTCGAGAAGGAAGCCCGGGGAATGTTCGATGAGCTGGTCGAGCGGACCATGGCCCTCGAGGCGGTCAACATGTACCCAGACGGCATCGATGCCGAGGGCCTCGATCTGGCGATCTACGCCCGTGACAAGCAGCTGGCCAAGATGGATGACGTCCGCGAGGTCGCCGACAGGCTCGAGCGGATCGTTGCCGACGACCTGTGGCCGCTGCCCAAGTACTCCGAGATGCTGTTCATCAAGTAGTCGGAGCTGCCCGACGGCCAGCCGAGGTCGAGGCAGTTAGGGTTTCCCCATGACGGTAGACGTGGAGCGAGTCGAGCAGCCCGAATGGTTGACCAACTCCTACCTCGTCCACGAGGGACCGGGAGGCAAGGGCGTCCTGATCGATGGCAACGGTCGCCTCGGGGAGCTGGTCGAGACTGCCCGCGGGCAGGGGATCGAGATAACCCACCTCTTTCTGACCCATGAGCATTGGGACCATGTGGTCGATGCCGGCGAAGTCGCGGCCGAGCTCGGGATTCCGGTATTGGCAAGCCCCGGTACGGCCCCCCTCCTCGACTTCCCGGTGACCGAAATCAATCCTGGTGAAACTGTGACTACCGGGGGGCTGACGATCGAGGCGATCGACTCACCGGGCCACAGCGACGGCCACCTTGCCTTCCTGGTCAACGGGACCGACCTGTTCACTGGTGACACGCTGTTCGCCGGGACGATCGGCGGGACGATGCTGCCGGGCCAGACCGGGCTCGAGGAGATGCGTGAATCAGTTATGGAGCGGATGATGACGCTCGCTCCCGAGACGCGGGTACAACCCGGCCACATCGACCCGAGCACGATCGGCACCGA